>NZ_JAKUMO010000009.1:0-225550 GCF_037026475.1 Ensifer sp. MJa1
GGGCCGGGTTTCTTCAACATGGCCCACTGAATCACAAACCCCCAGCTCTCGCCAGGGGTTTGTCAGCAGTCTGAAGGCCGGGGTGACCCGGCCTTTTCGTTTATGTTGCTGGGCGATCCGGCTACGCCGCCAGATGCGCAAAGGCCGAGACGACCTCTTCGTAGACCTTGCGCTTGAAAGGCACGATCAGTTCCGGCAATTCGCGCATCGGCTTCCATTCCCAGGCATCGAACTCCGGGTCGTGGCCACCTGGCGGCGGGTTGATGGCGATCTCTTTCTCCTCGCCTTCGAAGCGGAAGGCGTACCAGCGCTGCGTCTGGCCACGATACTTGCCCTTAAGGCCAATGCCGATCAGATGCTCCGGCAGGTCGTAGTTGATCCAGCCCGGCGCTTCGGCAAGCAGCGAGACCGTGCACATGCCGGTTTCCTCGTAGAGCTCGCGATAGGCTGCCTTCAGCGGATCCTCGTCCTTGTCGATGCCACCCTGCGGCATCTGCCAGCGCTGCGGCGAGCCGTCATACTCGGAATTGCCGACGGCGATGCGATGACCAGCCCAGACGAGACCGGAGCGATTCAGCACCATGACGCCGACGCAGGGGCGATAAGGGAGGTCCTCCGGTTTCAATTTCTTGTCCTTACTCATCGACTGCCTCTTCCTCGCAATTGTCGCACGGTCCCCGGGGAATGTTCGGGACTGCTCTACGCTAGTTGTGTTGCGGATCCTTGACGAGCGCCGAAACGCCGACAATCTCGATGCCGCGGCCCTGCGCTTCGACGACCCAGGTGGTGATTGCCGCGACGCTCTCGTCGAAGGCGGAAGCGATGCCGATGGCGGTGCCGTTGCGCCGCGCAATGCGCTCGAGCTCGTCGAGCTTGCGCAGAATTGCAGCGCGGCTGAGCTCCGTATCAAGCGTCAGGTCGGCAAAGCCGTGCGGCACATCGAAGGCGCCGGCAAGCTTGCCCGACAGGGATTGGGCCGAGGTGCCATCGTCGAGAAACAGCAGGCCACGCTTGCCAAGATCGCGCATCACCGGCTCCAGCGCGTCCGCGTCAGAAAGGAAGCGGCCACCCAGATAGTTCATCACGCCGGTATAGTTGGTGATCTCAGCAAGATTGCGATGCAATTCGTCCAGGTTCTTCTTCGCGCTGACACCAACGCGCAGCGCGTGCGGCCCCGGATCGTTATCCGGATAATCGAACGGTTCCATCGGCAACTGCAGCAGGACCTCGTGGCCACTGCGCCGCGCCTCCTGCATCCAGCGCTGCAAGCTGTTTCCAGCCGTCGCAAAACCAAGTGTCACGTCGGCCGGCAGCTCGCGGATGGCCTTCTGGGTTCCGGTCTGGCTAAGACCGAGGCCGCCGACGACGAGCGCTATGCGCGTGCCGCGCGCGCCGGACCAGGGGCGGGCATACTGGTCCATCGGTCGCAGACCGTCTGGCCCGGTGACCGGCAGGCGCCCGGCTGGGCTCTCTTCCAGCAGGTCGTCGTTGGGCATGGCCGCCATGCGTGGACCCTGGCCGTGGACGGGGCCGGTACTGATCAGCGCCGGTCCCTTGCCGTCGCGGCTGCGCGGCGAAAACGTGGTGACCGTGGTGCCGTCGTCATTGACAGCGCGCTCGACGTTGGCGCCGGAATAGGCGGTTCCAGGCGTCATCGTTCCGCCTGCGCCCGATTGGCCGCTGGGCAGATTCGGCGCCTTGTCGTCCGCTTCCTTCGTGCCCGCAGCCGCCACCTTAGCCTGTGGCGGATCACGCTTCAGCCCGTCCGGAGACAGGGCACCCCAGAGCGACAGTCCGACGATCGAGGCGCAACAGATGCCGAGGAAGGAAAAAGCGAGCAACCGCCGGGGATTGCGCTTCGACGCTGGCTTTACCCGCCGGTTCTGGCCCAGGGGGGCATTGAGATCAGTTCCCAAATGGAGCCTCGGTCGACCTAAGGGTGTTGCCGCAAACTGCATGTTTCCGTAATCGCGACCGATAAAGGAAAAACATGCAGCAATTCAAAGAGCTACAGCGACCTTTGCGCGCCTGAAAAGACGCGCGACGCTGTGGGGCGAGATCGGCGCGGGGCGATCTTCGCCTGTTTCCGCTCTCTCCCGTCAATGGGTGCGCCCTACTCCTAAAAGGAGGCGTGGCGCGCCACCACTTCGTATCTGCACACGGGACCTGTCCGGAGATCGATGCGACCGGCGAACCGAGCAGTGCGCAAGCGCATCAGCTTCCGAGAATCAGCGGTCGCGGCAGCGCCTGCTGCCCGTATAATTTAAAGGCGCCGGGTTGACCAGTCCGGCGCCTTTAAGAGGCTTACTTCTTCTTCAGTTCCGCCTGTTCCGGATTGGCCGGGAAAGACGGATCCGTCTTCTTGCCGCGCAGAAGATCGAGCGCGTAGTTGAGCTGCAGGTCGTCCTTGGTCTCCGGCGGAACGTAGGCGACCGAGCCCGAGCCTTCGTCGGTCTCGCTCTGGCCCTGGATGTGACCACGCAGATCGGACTCGCCCTGGGCCTCGACCTTGCCAAGCAGTTCCGGCGGCAGCGGCTGTTCAACCTTGATGTCAGGCGCGATGCCCGTGCCCTGGATCGATTTGCCCGACGGCGTGTAGTAGAGCGCCGTCGTCAGACGCAGTGCACCGGCCTCGCCGAGCGGAATGATCGTCTGGACCGAGCCCTTGCCGAAGGAACGCGTGCCAAGTACGGTTGCACGCTTCAGGTCCTGCAGGGCGCCGGCGACGATTTCCGACGCGGAAGCCGAACCGCCGTTGACGAGCACGATGACAGGCTTGCCGTCGGTGAGATCCCCCGGCGTTGCGTTGAAGCGGCGGGTTTCGTCCGGGTTGCGGCCGCGGGTCGAAACGACTTCACCACGCTCGAGGAAGGCGTCGGAGACGTTGATCGCCTGGTCGAGCAGGCCACCCGGATTGAGGCGCAGGTCAAGCACGTAGCCCTTGAGCTTGTCGGCCGGGACTTCCGCCTTGATCTTCTCGATGCCCTTCTTCAGGTCGTCGTAGGTCTTTTCGGTGAAGGAGATGACGCGCAGGTAGCCAACGTCGCCTTCGGTGCGGAACTTGACGGCGCGAACGGCGATGACGTCGCGAACGATCGTCAGTTCGATCGGCTTGTCCGCGCCCTTGCGCAGGATCGTCAGCTTGATCGGGGTGCCGACGGCGCCGCGCATCTTTTCAACGGCATCCTCGAGCTTCAGGCCACGAACGTCCGCACCGTCGATCTTGGAAATGAAGTCGCCGGCAAGCACGCCGGCGCGCGCGGCGGGCGTGTCGTCGATCGGGCTCGTGACCTTGACGAGGTCGTCTTCCATCGTCACTTCGATGCCAAGGCCGCCGAACTCGCCGCGGGTCTGGGTGCGCATGTCCTCGGCGTCAGCCGAGTTCATGTAGCTCGAATGCGGGTCGAGCGAGGAGAGCATGCCGTTGATGGCATTCTCGATCAGCTTGTCGTCCTGCGGCGGCGTCACATATTGCGCGCGTACGCGCTCGAACACGTCGCCGAAGATAGCCAGTTCGCGATAGGTCGAAGTGTTGGCCGCGACAGCCGGGACGACAGCCGAATAAACCACGCCCATCGCGGTCGCGCCCATGAGCGCCCCGACCAGAACAAGTGAAGCCCTACGTATCATTTCGCGCCTTTCCAACCTCAACTGCGGTCCACCACGGTCGGGAATCAACCGGTTTCCCGTCTTTCCGGAATTCAATGTAAAGCGTCGGCCGGTCTGTTTCCAGCGCCAAGGCCGCAGCACTCGCCACTCTTTTTGCGCCCATAGTTGCCAGCGGCTCACCGGCCACGACGAACTGTCCGGGCTGTATGTTCACCTTCTCCATGCCGGACAGCACCACATGGTAGCCGTCACCGGGATTGAGAATGATCATCTGCCCATAACTGCGGAAATTGCCTGCATAGACGATCCAGCCATCTGACGGTGCGGTCACCAGCGCGCCGGGATTGGTTTCCAACATGATCCCTTGCAGGGAGTGCCCTGTGCCGTCTGCATCGCCGAATTTACGCAACAGCGATCCCGCGGCCGGATAGGCAAGCTTGTTCCTCAGCTCCGAAAACACATATGCGGGGGCAATGCGGTTTTTGTCGGGCACGGCGCTGCGGGCCAGTTCCCGCGCCGCTTCGCGCTCGGCCTCGCTCATGCGGCGGCGCTCCTCCTCCTGGGCGCGTGCCGCCTCGGCGGCCTCACGAACGGAAGCGATCTGGCTTTCGAGCGAGCCGATCAGCCCTTGCAGATTGGTGGCCTGGCTTGCCAGTTCCTGGGCCTTGCGCTGCTCGGCAGCGAGTTCGCTGGCACTCGACTGGCGCAGCTTTTCCTTTTCCGTGGCGAGCATCGACATGCGGCGCTCTTCCTCGACATTCGCGGTCATCGCTGCGGTCAGCTCTTTGCGCTGCTGGTCGATGCCGGCGCGGATGTCGGCAAGCGCCTTGAGGTCGGCGACGAGATTTTCGGTTTCCTTGCGCAGGCCCGGCACGACGGCGCCGAGCAGGATGGCGCTACGCACCGAGGCAAGCGCATCCTCGGGCGTAACAAGGATTGCCGGCGGCGGGTTGCGCCCCATCCGTTGCAGGGCTGCCAGAACCTCGGCGAGCACGCCGCGGCGCGCGCGCAGCGACCGGCGGACCGTGTCTTCCGTGGTCCTGAGTTCACCCAGCCTCTTCTCGCCGTCGACGATCTGCTGCTCGAGATCCTGGCGCTTTTTGGCGGAATCGACGATTGCCGCCCGCAGCGCCTCGTTGCTCTTGTCGATTTCGGCAATGGTCGCCGTCAGCGCCTCGGCGCGCTCCTGCGAGAGGGTGATGGTCTTCGAAAGTGCGTCCAGTTCGCTACGGGTACTGTTGCGGCGAAGGGTAAGGTCGGCGGCCGGATCCGGCGGCCCCTGTTCCTCACCCGCCATCGTGCTGCCGGCAGGGGCAGCATCCTGGGCATTCGCGGGAAGGCCGGTCAGAAGCGCCAGCGCCAACAGCGCCGCACCGCGGCCAAGCCGCCCTGCGTTGGCTGTTGTCTTGCACAAAGCGCTGGGCTTGCCTTGGCGCGTCATCGGTTCGCGTCTGTCCATCCGAAAAATACGAAGAAAAAAGCCTAATCTGATTTGGAGCGCACGACCAAGACATATTCTCGTTATCGCCGCCCGCGACTGCGCAGGTGCAGGACCGGTTCACATTGTCGTGGACTGCCTAGACGCGGTGGTAGGGATGGCCGGAGAGTATGGTGACGGCGCGATAGAGCTGCTCGGCAATCAGGATGCGCACCAGTTGGTGCGGCCAGGTCATCTTTCCAAGATTGAGCACTGCATCGGCACGGGCATGCAGGCTCGGGTCGAGGCCATCGGCGCCGCCGATCGCGATCATCAGGTCGCGCTTGCCACTGTCGCGGAACGTGCCAAGGAGCGAGGCGAACCCTTCGGAATCCAACGCTTTTCCGCGCTCATCGAGAAGGACGAGCAGGCTGTTTTCGGCGAGGGACTTCTCAAGCTGGGCGGCTTCATCACGCTTGCGCGTGTCGGCGTTCGTCGAGCGGCTCTCGTTGACCTCCACCACGCGGGCAAGCTCAAGGCCTATCGCCGGTCCGGCCTTGGCGAAACGATCGAGATAGCGAGCCGCAAGATCCTTCTCCGGCCCCGCCTTCAGGCGGCCGACTGCGAAAAGTCCGATACGCATGACCCAATCCGTCTCCGCCTGCACTGAACCGCGCACTGCACAGTCCCTGAGACCACGTCGATCCAGGGGAAAGTCACTGCAGCGCTTGCGAAGCGTTGCAGTATCCTTGGCGCCCTCTTGTCCGGCGCTGGGCACTGCAGGCCACGATCAGTCGCAACAAAATTCCGGCTGACAACGCCGCTCAAGCGGCGACAGCCTTTCAACTCCACGCATGACCGCAACCCGGCTCATCCGGCATTCAGATGCGCGGCGACCCGGTCGGTCTTAATGCAGGGTGCCGTCCTCGATCTCAGGAGCCGCCCACATCCTTTCGATGTTGTAGAACTCCCGGATCTCCGGCCGGAAAATGTGAACGATCACATCACCGGTATCGATCAGCACCCAGTCACCGCTTTCCAGACCTTCGACACGGGCATTGCCAAAGCCCTCGTCTTTCAGGTCGGTCGTCAGGTGATCGGCAATGGCCATCACATGCCTGTTCGATCGCCCGGAGACAACGACCATGAAGTCTCCCAGCGCCGACTTACCGGCAATGTTGATGGTGACGATATCTTCTGCCTTCGAGTCCTCTAGGCTTTCGAGGACCAGTTGAAGCGCACGGACAGCGGCTTCGTCGCTCGATCCCGTGCTGCGCGGGAATGCGGAGACCGCAAATCCCTTGGCGTGTGCTGTTGTCAGGGTCTTTCCTTTCCAAATGAACAGAACAGGCACTTTCGATTCGAACAAAGATCGAACCGTCCATGAATGTAGGCATCAAAGTTAAACGGTTTCAAGACACGAGAAGTGAATCATGGGATTTCATGCAGTCTTTGCTGCGCGAAGGGCGGTCGAGCTCATGGAGGAGCGGGGCCCATGGATGAAGGTCCAGGCAGGCGCTGGATGGAAGGCCAGGCGCCGGGCGTCGTCCTCGTCTATGCGAGCATAATCGAAGGTTTTCGCCATGCGAGACGAGAGATAGGCAAGGGTTGAGCCCGGCCGGTCGATGACGGCGATCGGGAAGGTGCGGGCGATCTTCTGCCAGTTCTGCCAGCGATGGAAGCCTCGGAGGTTGTCGGCCCCCATGATCCAGACGAAACGGATGCCGCGGTTGCGGGCTTGCACCCTTTCCAGCGTGCGGGCGGTGTAGCTCTGGCCAAGCGCCTGCTCGAAAGCCGTCACCTTGATGCGCGGATTGCGCGCGATCTCTTCACTCATGGCGATGCGGTCGGCAAGCGGCGCCAGATTGTTGTGGTCCTTCAGCGGGTTTCCAGGGGTCACCATCCACCAGAGCTGGTCAAGCCCAAGCCGCTGGATTGCAGTATCGGCAACGAGCACATGGCCCTCATGCGGCGGATTGAAGGATCCGCCGAAGAGGCCGACCACCATGCCGCTTTCTACATGGGGCATGCGCAGGTAGCGGGCATTGACCCTGCCCGCCCTCACGTCAGGGCCTGACCTGTCCAGCACCACGCACCCGATATTTGAAGGAGGTCAGTTGCTCGACGCCGACCGGGCCGCGGGCATGCATCTTGCCGGTGGCAATGCCGATTTCGCCACCCATGCCGAACTCGCCGCCATCGGCAAACTGCGTTGAGGCGTTGTGCAGGAGGATCGCGGAATCGATCTCCGAAAAGAAGCGCTCGACCACGGCAGCGTCCTCGGCGATCACCGCTTCCGTGTGAGCTGACGACCAGGTGGCGATATGCTCGATCGCGCCGGAAATGCCGTCGACGAGTTTCACCGAGATGATGGCGTCGAGATACTCGGTCGCCCAGTCCTCGTCCTTGGCGGGTTTCAGGCCGTCGACGGTGCCGGCAAGTTCGTCCGACACGCGCACTTCGCAGCCGGCCACAAGAAGGGCGCTCAAGAGCGGCTTTGCCAGCCGGTCAGCATCGTTGCGGTCGATCAGCAGCGTTTCGGCAGCACCACAAATGCCGGTGCGGCGCATCTTGGCGTTGACGACAATCTTTTCCGCCATGGCAAGGTCGGCCGAGGCGTCGACATAGATATGGCAAAGGCCCTCCAGATGAGCAAAGACCGGCACGCGCGCCTCGTTCTGGACGCGAGCGACGAGGCTCTTGCCGCCGCGCGGGACAATCACGTCAATCGTGCCGCCAAGACCGGAGAGCATGGCGCCGACGGCGGCGCGGTCGGCGACCGGTACCATCTGGATGGCATGCTCCGGCAAGCCGGCAGATTTCAGCCCCTCGACGAGGCAGGCATGGATGGCGCCGGACGAATGGAAACTATCGGAGCCGCCGCGCAGGATCACGGCGTTGCCGGCCTTCAGGCACAGTGCGCCGGCGTCGGCCGTCACGTTCGGCCGGCTTTCGTAGATGACACCGATGACGCCGAGCGGCGTGCGCACGCGCTCGATATGCAGGCCGTTCGGCCGGTCCCATTCGGCAATGACGTCGCCGACCGGGTCCTTGAAATCGGCAATGGCGCGGACGCCGTTCGCCATGTCGAGGATGCGGCCTTCGGTGAGCGTCAGCCGGTCGATGAAGGACGCGGCGACACCGCTTTCGCGGGCGTTTTCAAGGTCGATCGCATTGGCGGCAAGGATCCTGTCCTTAGCGGCGACGATCGCGTCGGCCATGGCGATCAAGGCCGCGTGCTTGCGCTCGGCGCTGGCGACGGCAAGCGGTCGGCTGGCGGCCTTGGCATTTCGGCCGATTTCCAGCATGACGCTTTCGACGTCGTCCTTGTTCTTCACCTCGTCAAGCATGGACCTCATCCTTCCGGCTGCCCTCTTCCTGGGCGCGTTTTCCGGTCATTACCATATCGTCGCGGTGCACCATGGCGGCGCGGCCGGCATAGCCGAGGATCGCGGCGATCTCGGCCGACTTCTTGCCGGCAATCTGGCGCGCTTCGTCGGCATCATAGCCGGCAAGCCCGCGGGCAATCTCGCGGCCGGACGTGCCGAGAATGGCGATCGTGTCACCGCGGCTGAAGCTGCCGGTGACATCGCGCACACCGGCCGGCAGCAGGCTCTTGCCGGAGCGCAGCGCCTCTTCGGCGCCGGCATCGACACGGAGCGTTCCGGCCGGCAGCAACTGCCCGGCGATCCAGGTCTTGCGCGCGGCCACCGGCGAGCCCGACGGGGCGAACCAGGACGAGCGGGCGCCGTCCTCGATTGCCGCCAGTGGATGGTCGGGCTTGCCAGACGCGATGATCATGGCGCAGCCGGCGGTCGTTGCAATCTTGCCGGCATCGATCTTGGTGCGCATGCCGCCGCGCGAAAGCTCGGATGCGGCACCGCCGGCCATCGCCTCGATCTCGGGCGTGATTTCGGCGATCGTTTCGAGGAAGCGGGCGTTCGGATCGAGATGCGGCGGGGCCGTGTAGAGCCCGTCGATATCGGAAAGCAGCACCAAGAGGTCGGCGCCGACCATGGTGGCGACGCGAGCGGCGAGGCGATCATTGTCGCCGTAGCGGATTTCGGTGGTTGCGACCGTATCGTTCTCGTTGATGATCGGCACGGCGCCGAGCTTCAGCAACTGGTTGATTGTGGCGCGGGCGTTCAAGTAGCGGCGGCGCTCTTCGGTATCTCCGAGCGTCAGCAGTACCTGGCCGGCAACGATCGCGTCGGTCGAGAGGCTTTCGGACCAGGCGCGGGCCAGCGCGATCTGGCCGACGGCGGCAGCCGCCTGGCTCTCTTCGAGCTTCAGCGCCCCTGCGGGCACGTTGAGGACGGTGCGGCCGAGTGCAATCGCGCCCGAAGAAACGACCAGGACTTCGACGCCCTTGGCTTTCAGACCGGCGATGTCGGCGCACATGGCGTCAAGCCAGGCTTTCTTCAGCCCGGTCGCGCGGTCGACCAGAAGCGCCGACCCGATCTTGATGACGACCCGGCGATACTTTTGAAGCGGCTTGCGGGTCTTGGTCATCTTAGAGGTCCTCCTCGCAGAAGCCTTCGCCGGCTTTTGCTGCGACGATGACGCTACGCAGCGCCCTGAGCGCCTCGGTCATGCCCTTGCCGACGGCGGCAGACAGCAGAAGGGGCTGCTCGCCGCAGGCCTTCGCCAGCGCCTTGCTCTTTGCCTTCAACTCGTCTTCGTCGAGCACGTCGATCTGCGACAGCGCGACGATCTGCGGCTTGTCTTCCAGTCCGCCGCCATAGGCTTCGAGTTCGTGCCGCACGGTTTTATAGGCCTTGGCCACATCTTCTTCCTGAGCGGATACAAGGTGCAGCAGCACGCGGGTGCGTTCGACATGCCCGAGGAAGCGGTCGCCGATGCCAACACCCTCATGCGCGCCTTCGATGAGGCCTGGAATGTCGGCGATAATGAATTCGTTGCCGTCGATGGTGGCAACGCCGAGATTGGGATGCAGCGTCGTGAAGGGATAATTGGCGATCTTCGGACGCGCCCGGGTGCAGGCGGCAAGAAAGGTCGACTTGCCGGCGTTCGGCAGGCCGACGAGACCGGCGTCGGCAATCAGCTTCAGCCGCAGCCACAGGGTCTTCTCGTCGCCTTCGAGGCCGGGATTGGCCCAGTTCGGCGCCTGGTTGGTCGAGGACCTGAAGTGGGCGTTGCCGAAACCGCCATTGCCGCCGGCAGCCAGCCGGTAGCGCTGGCCTTCGGCCACCATGTCGACGATCAGCGTCTCGTTGTCTTCCTCGAAGATCTGGGTGCCGACCGGCACCTTCAGTGTCACGTCGTCGCCGCCGGCGCCGGTGCGATTGCGGCCCATGCCGTGCTGACCGGTCTTGGCCTTGAAGTGCTGCTGATAGCGGAAGTCGATCAGGGTGTTGAGGCCGTTGACCGCCTCCACCCAGACGTCGCCACCGCGACCGCCATCGCCGCCATCAGGGCCCCCGAATTCGATGAACTTCTCGCGCCGGAACGAGACGGCACCTGCGCCACCGTCGCCGGAGCGGATGTAGACTTTCGTTTCGTCGAGAAATTTCATTTGGCTGCCATCTGTTTTGTGTAAGTGCGCGGTCTTAGGTCACGGTGAGAGCGGGATGCGGGCGGAAAACCGCATACACTTTTCCTCATCCCGCTTTATTTTGCCGCCATCGATATAGGCGGTTTATTCGGAGGTCAAAGAATATCGTGCGGTTCGTCAGCTACAACATCCAATACGGCATCGGTCTTGACGGCCGTTTCGATCCCGAGCGGATCGCTGCCGCGCTTGAAGGCGCCGACATCATCGCGCTGCAGGAAGTGACGCGCGGCTTTCATCGCAACGACCATGTCGATCTCGTCGCCCGTTTCGAAAGACTGTTTCCCGGCCACTTCGCCACCTTTCATGCGCCTTGCGACGTCGATATCGGCTCGGCCATCGAAGACGGCCGCGCCGTCAGCCGCCGCTTCCAGTTCGGCAACATGATCCTGTCGCGCTGGCCGATCCTTGCGACCCGATTGATCCCCCTGCCGCGCACCCGCACGATCAGCCCGATGAACCTGCAGCGCGGCGCGACCGAAGCGCTCATCGCCACGCCCGGTGGTCCGCTCCGGGTCTATTCGGTGCATCTCGACCATGTGCTGCCGACCGAGCGCATTGCCCAGATCCGCTACCTCAAGGACCGGCTGCTCGGTTACCCGCTTGAAGGCGGCGCCATCACCGGGGCGGCTGATTTCGGCCTCGCCGAACCGCCGCACCCGGAAGATTTCGTCATCATGGGCGATTTCAACATGGAGCCGGAGACGCCCGAATATTGCGCCATGGTCGGTTCCCGCGACGCTTTTTACGGCCGCTCGCTGCGGCTTGAAAACCCGGTCGATGCGCTTGCCCATCTCGGCCGGCTGACGCCTGAAAGCTATAGCTGGATTCATCCTGAAAACCCCGACCGACGCATGCATCTCGACTATTGTTTCCTCAGTGCCGGCCTCCTGCCACGTCTGACGGATGCCTGGATCGACTACGACGCCAAGGGCTCCGACCATCTTCCCGTCGGCTTCACGCTCGCATGAACGAAACTCCCCCGCGAAGGTTTACTTCGCGGGGGGAGTGTTCTTCAGTGCGGGCGGTGCAGGTCCGCAGACGTCAGCTTGGTCTCGATATGTGCGACCATGGCGTTGCGGGCGAGCGCATAGACCTGTGAGCAGCCGGTGACCTTGAAGCCGATCTTCTCCTGGACCTTCAGCGATCCCGGATTGTCGGCGAAGACGCCGGAATGCAGGGTCGTTTCAGGCATGCGCCGGAAGAAGCGCTCAACCGCCGCATAACCCGCTTCCGAGGCAAAGCCCTTGCCCCAGTAGAAACGGTTCAGCCAGTAGCCGACATGCCATTGGCCATGGCGAAGCTCGATGCCGACGCAGCCGATATGGACATCGTCGCCAGTGGTGATGGCGAATGTCCAGTCGGGTGTCAGCCCCGACGTCTGCGCGGTCAACCAGTCGAGCGCGTCCTGCAGGTCGTAGGGTGCCGGGACGCGCGCGAGCATGCGCGCGACCTGGAAGTCGCCAAGCGACTGGGCGATCGCTTCGGCGTCGCTCCGCCGATGCGGACGCAGGATGAGGCGCTTGGTCTCGATGACCGGGCAGGGGCCGGGGCCGGGGCGGGCGACGGCCCGCTGGCGTTCGGAAACGAGCGCGTTCATCGCATGCCTCCCCAGCTTCTCAAGGAAACCCAGGTCTTGCGGTCGAGCCGGTACCATTCAACCGCGATCGAGCCTCCGAGCGCCAGGCTGCCGACCATGCCGCTTCCCTGGAACTGGAAGCCGCACTTCTGGATGACCCGGCGGGACGCCAGATTCATGACCCGGCAGCGCGCATCGATCTGGTCGATGTCGCGGGTGCGGAAGGCCATGTCGGTCAGGACCTGGGCCGCCTCGGTGGCATAACCCTGGTTCCAATAGGGTTCGCCCAGCCAATAGCCGAGTTCCGCCGTCTTGCCGTCGGGATGCGGCTCGATACCGCAGCAACCGAGAAATGCGCCATTGTCCGCTTTGGTAATCGCGTAGACGCACTTGCCAATCGTGCCGGCTTTCGCGCGTCGCACGAAGTCGGCGGCGTCAGCCGTCGTATACGGGTGCGGCATGCGCGAGACCATGGTCGCGACATTGGCATTGTTGGCAAGATGGGCAAGGGCGTCGATATCGTCTTCATGGGGGGCGCGCAGAACGAGCCTGGGTGACAACAATATCGGGCAATCGGTCCTTGACCGTTGGGGCCTCAGCCTCTGCTCGGGAGACCGGGATTGGTCTTCCCTCAACAACTCGGTTTGCATGGTTTCCTCCAGAAACGAAAAAGGGGAGTTGGGTCTTGCCCCATCTCCCCTTTTAAGTCTGGCTTGGAACCATCAGGTGCGTCAGCCGGGTCGATGAGACGCCGGCTGTTTTAGAGCGCTACCGGCTTATTCCGCTGCTTCGGCTTTCGGCATTACAGACACGTACACGCGGCCATTGGCCTTCGTACGGAAGTCCACGTTGCCGGCCGTAAGTGCAAAAATCGTGTGGTCCTTACCGAGGCCGACATTGGCGCCCGGATGCCACTTCGTGCCGCGCTGGCGCACGATGATGTTGCCTGCAACGACATTTTCGCCGCCGAACTTCTTCACGCCAAGGCGCTTGGACTCAGAATCGCGACCGTTACGCGACGAACCGCCAGCTTTTTTGTGTGCCATTGGTGTTCTCCTTTAAACCTTAGATCCGGGAACTCAGTTTGCAGCGGCTTCAGCGGCAGCTTCAGACTTCTTCGAAGCCTTCTTTGCCTTGCCACCGGCAGCAGCGATGTCCAGGATGCGGACAGTCGTCTGGTGCTGGCGGTGACCGCGCGAGCGCTTGGAGTTCTGGCGGCGACGCTTCTTGAAGGCGATGACCTTCTTGGCGCGACCCTGCTCAACAACTTCAGCGCTGACAACGGCGCCTTCAACGAACGGAGCGCCGATGGTTGCATCGGCGCCAACGCCGACCATCAGGATCTCGGTGAATTCGATCTTGTCGCCTGCAACGCCTTCCAGCTTTTCGATGGTGAGGACGTCGTTGGCGGCCACGCGGTACTGCTTACCGCCGGTCTTGATGACTGCGAACATTTTTTATCCTTTCATGTTCGATCCGGCTCTCTGCCCCAAGGGCAAGGCCGTCTTTTTGTCAGTCGACAGTTGAGTGGAGCTCCAAATAGGATATCCACCGGTGAAAGGGCGCAAATCACACCCGATGCGGTGAAGCTAGGCCACACCACTTCATTGCGCGGATTACAAGGATTTGCGCGCCTCTGTCAAGGCGAAACCCACAGGGCCGTTACATATTCTTCAAACAGGCACTTGCCAGCACCCGAATCTGCCGCTATGAACCCGACCGCGCTGAACAAGCGCCGACCAGCAAAGCGGAGAGGTGGCTGAGTGGTCGAAAGCACCGCACTCGAAATGCGGCGTGCGGGCAACCGCACCGTGGGTTCGAATCCCACCCTCTCCGCCACTTTAATCCGGCAAGCTGTTGGATACTCAGGCGTTTTTTCATGGCCTGACTAGGCTAGTGCACCTTTGACTGCACCTTCGCGCGTCGAACGGAATTCCGTAACCCCGTTTTGGCCGGCGATGCGGAATATGCTGCCCCGAGGCTTGGGCGCTGAACTGCACTAAGTTGCTTGGTCTGGCTGGGTCAGCTTTTGCGCGATGCCTTCCCATTCCGTCCTGCCCGTGGCTGTCCGTAGATCGATGCGCCAAATTTCCACCCGTCGATCTGTGGCGGTATAACGCCAGACAGTTGGGGGTCGGCTTGGCTCCGTTCCGGGATAGAGCAATATGACGCGACTCGCGCCATACACCGCACCATATGACGCGAGCTGATAGAGGTCGGCCTGACTGACATCGGGATCAGATTCAGTCTGGTCGCCGATATTCTTCCACTTTGTGTCAACGATGAGTGGTCCGTCCTGTGTCTCAATCACGATGTCGGGGATCAGAGGATAGGCACCGTGTTGCAATAACGCATGTTGGCGTCTCTGAAGCAACACTGATCCCGCTGGAAGAACCCTTTGCAGCCATCGCGAAACATAACGCTCGAACAACAGATTCATGGGAAACAGCAGCGCGATACCCGCGACGTGCCCCGATGTCGTGTTCTGCCATTTCGCCTCGAGCAACAAGCGCGCCAACGCATGGGCTTGCCGATAGCGTTCATTCATACGGCTCCAAACGATCCGCTCTCTCATCGGATCGCGGCTACATGGAACTTCCGTGAAGCGCTCCGTCAGGCTGACGATGCGCCGCCGGAGAGAAGCTGAACGCACAAAGGATGCAATGTGCGAAAGGCAGGATTTGAGTAAGCGATTGAGCGGAGTGTTCTCGGAAAACTCATCAAACCGGCAATGTAGTCTGGAGGGATCCACCGCGCGGCGTGCAATTTGCTTTCGCAGGTCGAGACTGCCTCGCAACTTCGGCAGAACATCCTCTTCCGGGATGTAGGCTCGCGTGAGGCCTGCCTGCGTCTGTTGCGCGAGGCGCGTTACGAACAGATTGATGAACACGTCGAGCAAATCATTGTCCTGTGCGCCCATATCCACGATTTGCCCTTCCGAAAGCGGTACATCGAAGGCCACGGCGAGCATCTGGACTAGGGTTGCGCGTAAGGCGCCATCTTCGTCGCGCAACTTGGGCAGGATTTCGAGAGTGATCCCCGGAGTGGCAATGATCCCGCAGACCTGTTTCGTCTCAAGACGCCGAAACCCGCGCGCTAATACGCCATTTTCTGGAAGGCCTAGCCGACGAGCCGCCGAGATCGCCGCAAGATGCAAGCTATCCGCCTGCGCCTCGGTGATGCCATCTGCTCCGATCGGCAACGAGGACCATTCCGGCAGTGTATAGTGGGGCCCTCGAGCGAGCATCACGCCTTAGCCAATAACGTCATATAGGCTTCTTCTGGGTATGCGCCCTCATCACGATAAACATCCGTATAACGATACCGATCCTCTGCGCGTCCTTCCGCCCCTTTAGGCACCGGAAGCGTCGATCGCGACAAGAACCCATCGCCGCCGCCTAAAACTATACGCACCCGTTCGAGGTCATCATGGAAATACTCGCGCAAGAGCGGGATGACCTTGAAAGCCATAATTCGATCAAGACTGGCCTTCGTCGTAGCCCCCATGAACCACGCATGGCCAATCTGGGCGTCCTCTCCCAGAAAATAGATCAGACGCTGATTGATACTTTCTAGGATGGTCGCGAGGTCGAGCGCGCTGTCATCGAGTTTTATATCTTCGAGCTTTGACGTGTCCGGTGGCAATTCCTCAAAGAAAAAGCGCCGGCGTAGCGCCGTGTCCAGCAGCGAGATCGACCTGTCGGCGGTGTTCATCGTTCCAACAATGTAGAGGTTGGCCGGAAGGCAAAACGCCGACTTTGAATAGGGCAGTGTCACGGGAACGGCCGCTGGCGCTCCCCGTCT
This sequence comes from Ensifer sp. MJa1, assembly GCF_037026475.1. Lineage (NCBI taxonomy): Bacteria > Pseudomonadati > Pseudomonadota > Alphaproteobacteria > Hyphomicrobiales > Rhizobiaceae > Ensifer > Ensifer sp. MJa1. Next base: position 15,982 of record NZ_JAKUMO010000009.1, read on the forward strand.
CTTATCTGCTTCCAGAAGTGTAATGAGTTCGCCCAAGACCTTCGAAATATTGGCGCGGTTGATTTCGTCGATAATGAGGACGTGGTTTTCCGGCCGTTTTGATGCTCGTTCTGCCATCACTTTCAGGATGCCAGCTTCCGGCTCGAGTGTGAAACCCGCGCCCGATGCCATCGGCTTGGGCCGCAGCCCCTCGACGAAATCCTCATAAGTGTAGCTCTGGTGGAAAGTAACGAAGCCGACGCGCTCGTCCCTGACCAGTTGCTCATAGGACTTGCGCACAGCGATCGGCTCGTCTGGCGCCCGTCCGAGGCAGATTTCAACGGCGCGCTTCGCGGTGCTGAAAGTCTTTCCCGTGCCGGGCGGGCCATAGAATATTGTGTTCAACTCATAAGCGGATGACGTCGGCGCTGGTGCATCCTCGTCCGGTTCTGCCGTCAACTGTGGCTTCTTCTCTTTCGACTTTTGCCAGACGCTCCTGAGATCGCCCTCATAGAAATCGACACGCGAGCCGTGCTTTGCTTCTAACCCTTTCCTCAGATTCAGAAGCGCCGCATCGAGATCAGCAATGCTCATCGCGGCAACGTCCGATGCTGATGCGACCTTAAAACCTGCAAGAATCTCTCGCTTGTGCTGGGCGGCACTGATTCGCTCAAAACTATCCGGAAACAGCAGGAAAGGCAGAATATGAAGCAACTGCCGATTCCCACCGTTCGCCTGCACTTGGAACCACTGTGCGAAGGCGGCGCTGTCAGCCAGCAGTTCTCGACGCTCTTCCTGCGGTTTGGCCTTCAGATCCTGCAGGGCGGTAATTAGCAGAACAAGTTCGCGCCATTTGTTGTTGCTGTATCCTTGGCCCCCGCGCCCAACACCATAAAGCACCGGAATGGTCAGCGCTGGGACGTCTTGTGGCAACTCTTCACCGGACCAAGACCAGACATCTCTGACCTTCAAATTCTTTGTGGCTGGCGAGACATCACGTCGCTGAAACGCATAGAGCAGCCATATCAGCTCGGCCATGAGGCAATGACCGTCAGCCGTGGCGTCCAATAGCTGAACCTTGAGCTTCTCGAAGAACTTTCCTTCGCCCTCATCGAGGTTTTGCACATAGGTTCGCCGCAGCTCGGCGAAATTCTCTGCGGTCCAAAGTGAGCGTCCAGGCGAAAGAAGCGAGCCGTTACCAATCAGGCAATCGGTGCGAAGGCGGTCCATAGTTTCGTAGAGCGGGGAAAGATCAGCCTCCGGATTGTATCGGGCCACGACAACTCCTCATAGATTCAGAAAAGACATCATTGCAGGTTGCAATGCCCAGCTTGCAACCGGCTACAACACTCCGTCTTATAGAATGCAGGCAAACCGTTTTTGTCTAGTCCAATGAGGCATTTGGAGGTGGCGCGCGTCCCAGACAATCAGGAATGTCACCCAAAACTGCTTACCGCCCTGCTGTTAGCCAGCTGTAAGAACGTCGGTTTTCGTCATCTTGTGATAGAGGCTGGGGAGGTCCTTCCATACGATTCGGAACTGGCTTCTTTTTTTCGGAAGTGGGTTGGCGGAGGAAACATTCTCGACCTTCATTCCCGGGTCAAAGAACACGCGACCTGATGAAAGGGCAGAAAGGAACATGTTGAAGTCCGTGCCCTCGCCAAGATAGGCGTGCGGTCCGTATCGATATTCGGTACGGGGAACTTTCTGGATTTCACCCGGAAGATATACTGCCTTGGCGTGCTTCTTATTCCAGTGCGAAAGGAGCTTCTTGAAACTCCAGCTTGCTACTTCTAGCCCTGCGTCGTTGGCTAAGACGAACTTGCCGTCAACGTCCTCAACCTCGCCTGTCATGCTGTTGAACCCCAGCAGGTGGGTGGTCAATCCTGTGAGGGCGTGGCGTTTGCCTACCTTGAATTGACCTCCAAAGTTCAGGCGATCCTCAACCGCGTTCTTATCCGCGTAACCGAATTTCGTCACGAATTCGAGGAGCGAAATGCCAGTGTATTCGCCGCCGTCTGGCTCCGGAGTAAGGAGGGTGTTCTTCTTGGAATTGGGAATCGATAGAAAACTTGGTACCTGCGCAGCCTTCACCTCCCAGCCTTCGAAGTCCGGACCGGCCACACCGTTGTTGGAAATACCCAGTTCGGCCTCAAGTGTGTAACCGATGCCGTTGTTGGCATTGTATGGTCGCACCACACCGCCGCTCAGACGCTTCCCTGCAATCCAGTCAAGCTGATGAATGCGCCGTAATTGCGCGAGCAGCAGCGAATGGCTGTCCTTTGGCTCACCGGCGAGCGGAACGCGTCGGAACACACCTTCCGGCTCCAGCTCTCCGAGCGCATCGATGTTTTGGCTAAGTGTATCTTCTGCCCAACTGGCCCATCCGATGATGCGGCGGTCGTCAGTAATTCCAAGGTAGAGGCGGCGCCCGGGTGTCCGCGTGGTGAGGATGTCGTTCGGCGCATTGACAGAGCCGCGCAGGAAGCCGGAGAAGCGGACCTCGGGGTACTGGGGATAAAGGATAAGTTTCGCGTGGGGAGCCTTGCGGGTCGTGCCGTCTGGCTGAAGCCATTCCAACGGCAGAGGCGCCTTCATTATGCGGTTGCCCTTGTCGGTCTGATCCACGTAGATCTCGCCCGCCGGCAGAATGTTAGTGACGTTCATGCTGCCGGACAGGTAGGGCTGGTTCTTTGCGTTGTCGTTTGGCGCAAGATCCTTCACTAGGATGCGTTTTGCACCAGCTGCTGTCATCATGTCACGCAGTTGGTCAAGCGTCAGATTGGGCCGTTCGGCTTTCGGCAATTTCACCTTCAGGACTCCCTAGCGTAATGCTGGGGCGCCCCGAGATAAGCCATTGACCAAGGTGTTCAACGACGGATTCGAGCGGCTGCTTTTTTTTACCCCGTAATGCGCATTCCCACACTACACCGATTCGCCATCCCGCAAGCTGCAATTCGCGGCTGTGCTTGAGGTCGTTTTGCTGGTTGCGATTTATCTTCGCTTTCCAGAAGTCCGTGCGGGTGGCCGGCCATTTGAAGAGGTGGCACCCGTGGCCATGCCAGAAACAACCGTGAATGAAGATCACGGCCCGCCATTTCGGGAACGTCATGTCCGGAGTGCCGGGCAATTTTTTGTTGTGCAGCCGGAAGCGGAAGCCCGCCGCATGCAATCCTCGGCGGACAGCCATTTCGGGGCGGGTATTTTTAGACCTGATGCCGGACATCAGACGGCTTCTTACGTCCGGCGCTACGATGTCAACCATTGGTCGCGTGGGCTACATCAGTGACAGCGTCAAGGATATGTGGCGCCATCGCTTCCGCGATAGCTTCAACAACCGGGACGACCACGGCATTACCAAACTGTCGATAAGCTTGTGTATCAGAAACTGGAATTTGCCATGTCCGAGTGCCACGGGCAAAGCCCATCAGTCGCGCACATTCCATAGGTGTCAGCCGGCGGGGTCGCTTCTTCGGACCCTGATCGATCAGGATTTCAGAGCCGTCTTTGTGATAGCGGGCCGACAGAGTCCGGGCCACATCCCCGGCCCCAAAAAGGCCGAAGCCGAAACCATTGCCTGCGGCATTGTGCTTTTTCTTGTAATCCTGAAGGTACTGCCAGAGCTTCGGCGTCAGGGTATACTTCTCGTCCACGGTCTCTTCGAGAATGCTGCCAAGCGTCGGCGCTGGGCCTTCCGGATAGACGACATCATCGAAGGTAAACCGCGTCTCCTTGCGGAACCCGACTATGAAAATTCGGTCACGCCCCTGCGGAACCCAAGGCCGCGCGCTAATCACTTTCTTTGTGACGTGATAGCCTAGTTCGTTCTGGAGAACGTTCATGATAGTGGCAAAGGTGCGCCCGCCGTCATGGCGTTCAAGATTCTTGACGTTTTCCAGTAGAAACGCTTCCGGCTGGTGGTGCTTGATGATCTGCGCAACGTCGAAGAACAAGGTGCCCTGAGTGTCGCAGAGGAAGCCGTGGGGACGACCCAGAGAATTCTTCTTTGAAACACCAGCGATGGAAAAAGGTTGGCAGGGGAAACCAGCCAGTAGCACGTCGTGAGCAGGAATGCGGTTCAGGCCTTCTTCGTCCTGCGTGAACGGACGGATATCGCCCACCAAAATGTGACCGTCTTGGTGCGGAAAATTGCGTCGATAGGTCTCGTTGGAATACTTGTCCCACTCGCTGGTGAAAACGCATTTTCCGCCGATGTTCTCGAAGCCAATACGAAGCCCCCCGATTCCGGCGAAGAGATCGATGAACGTGAACGCGGCCGGGCTGTTGCCCTTTCGCGAGCTTGCCACATTTCGAAGAGCATCAAGCGCAAGAGGTGAGGGAGAGCACTCACCCCTGTCGTGCCGGTAAGCGGCGCGTACCGATGATTTTGTTATGCTGGCGACCTCTTCAATAGTGAGTCCCGCTTGCCTGCGAAGAGCCGAGAATTCCGGCTCCGCATCGTTTTGAAGGTCCACATTGATTCTCCTGCTGGGAATATTTGCGCCAGGGTGGCATGAAGATTCCCCGAGCGCAATCGCAAAAGCCCGACGCTTGTTCTTTTTTTGTTCTGGACACCATGCCCTCAAGCGGTGTCACTGCGCAGACCGCAGGCGAAAGATCGCGACACCATCGTTTCCGGGTTTTCGCTGGCCATCTGCCTGCTGGTGGCCGTCCCATCACTGCATGTGCCGTCACAGCAGCTTGTCAGCCTGAAGGCCGAGGAAGGCGACCAGAACCGCAAGGATCAACCAGATGCCGGTATTGATCCGGTTAAGCACGAGCCGGATGCCGACAAGGTTGATGTTGGTCGAATGAGCGCTCTGGCCCGATGCGGCTTCCTCGGCGATTAGGCGGGCCATCCTCTCCTCATCGCGGTGACTTTCCGCCTTCCCATCACGGGAACGGGAGGGATCGAGAAATGCGGTGATGATCGCCGCCACTGACGCAATAACCACAATCCAGTGCCAATACATCACGCATCCCCTTTTCGCTGTGGTTGGTATATTGCCGAAAGAGCATTCAGATTTCCGTCAGACGCTCGCAGGATGGCCCCTATGTACCGGCCAAGGGCCGAGACGCGCTCAACCGCTATCGCTGCACGCTGGCAAAAGTTTCCCCAGGCGGCGTCGCCCTACTCCTTACCCGGTGATGCAATGAAGGGGGAAGGCCCATGAGGGCAAGGGTAGTCGGGATCGTGCATGAGCCGAGTGAAGTCGATTTCGACCTTGAGCGGGGTAGAGCACCAGTCGGCGCGGCCCGTGCAGACATGCACCCCCTCTGGCAGGCGGCCATGCTGGGCGAGCCAGTTCTCGGCATACTGCACGATGGCGCGCCTGCGGATGGCCTTGGTCATGGCATGGACGCCGCTGCAAACACCATACTTGCGGTCGGCATAACGCTTGGCCAAGGCCGCGATGATCTTCTTTTTGCTGCTCATGTCGCCGCTCTAAAAAATGCCACGCTTTGAACCAGCGCCGCCGGCGTCGGTCGGAAGGTTCCCATAGGTGCATCATGGTACGGGTCGCAACCGCCTACAAGACACCCCTAGACCGCCCTGCGTTGACTATGCGGGATCATGCAGCAGCGGCAGCGGACTCGCTGGTTCCGGCCGGTACGCGGCGCTTCGCCTTCCGTCTTAGCCTGTGCTTCTTCGGGATGTATTTCGGGGAAAGCAAATGCAGTCCTAGCGCCTTTGCCGCGTCCACGCTCAGGGCCTCGCAGGCCGGCAGCCGGCCAATGCGCTCGCCTTTCGACGGCGGCAGGAACCCGGCTATCAGCGCCATGAGCATGGTTGCCTTCGCGGCTTCGTCGTACCGGCCGCTTCGCATGGCAGCCTCGCGCCTCACATTGAGGCGCGGTAGGATCCCGCGGCGCGCGGTCGCCATCCACCTGTCCTTGCCCGTCCGCAGTTCGGTTATGTGCTCGTGAAAGCCTAGGTGGTGCATCATCCGCGACGCGTTCGCGGTGTCCAAGCCGGAGAAGATGGCAGCAGCCTTCGGGCCGCATCCGAGTGCCACGAAACGGCAGAACCATCTGTGGCGGGGCGTGAACCAGCCTTCGACGATGGTACGGTTCCAAGGCTCTCTCTTGCGGTAGCAACTCAGCGCCGCCATGGTCGGGCCCGCGAAAAGTGACTGTTTGCCTTCGAGACGATGCAGTAACCGCGCGGTCTTCACAAGGATCCACTCGCGAGCCGATCCCGACCATCGGCTTGGGCAACGAAGAGGACGCGCCGCCGCAAAAAGCGGCGCGGCCCATTACGTAGTAATGGAGGTGTGGCGACATACGGCATTTCATTAATAAATCCAAAATCTTGACTGGTTGCTGGGAGAGGGCCGATTTTGGGTGTGGCAACACAAACCTAGAAATCGCAATTCAGTTATCCTCAACAACCACCAAGCGCTGACGTTTTCGCGATGGCGGGCCATACTTCTCGACCTTGATCGCGCCTGTATCGATGAGCGCGAGCATTGCTTTTTCGAGCGACGGTTTGGTTACACCCTCACGCGCGCCGTCATGGAAAAACACCGACGGCGCATAGTTGGCTGTGGCAGCCGGGTTAGCGGAAACGTCTATGCCGCGCTGCTGATATGTCCTCATGAGTTTCATGAAAACCCGCTCGGCCTTGTCCGCCTTGCCAATGTCCGATCCGGCGCGTTTCGGCATGTCGGTACAGACGAACACGCCAAGCTCCCACCGCAGGTTGATCGGGTCGCCTTTCGGGCCGTAATTCGCTTTCATCGTCTCAAGCATGCGCGCCAACTCATCGGCCTCGCTTCCGTCCTGTCCGATTTCCCTGCGCAGATAGAGCCGCGATCGCACGGAATTGCTCCATGCCGTTGAGCCCGATGTGCCCGAGCCGGAACTGAGGCCGGAGAGCGACGGATGACCGAGCAGCAGGATGGCGCAATCGTATTTGATCGCGAGCTTGCGCAGCATTCCGATGAACTGCTTGACCTGCACACGTGAGATTTCATTGCCACCGAAAACGTCGGCTAGATTATCAAGCGCGAGCAGTGCCGGTCGGTACTTTTCCAAGGTCAGCGCCAGCCTTCCATAGAGCCGTGTCGGGACAAGTCGCCCCTTGTGCTCGTCCATTGCGAGCGTGGCATCTTCTCCGGCAAGCGAGGTGATACGGGCATCGGCGAGAGCGGTGAAGTCGAGCCCTTCGGCGGCGCATATGGCGTCGGCGCGGATATGGTTTTCGTCCTTGTCCTCTTCCGCGCTGACGTAAAGCGTTGCGCCTGTTTTTACCTTAATGCCGAGCCATTCCCCGCCGCTCGCGACGGCGATGACCAGTTGCAGCGCCAGCAGCGATTTTCCGGTGCCGCCGTCACCCATCAAAAGCGTCACGTTGCGGCACGGGACCAGATGCCGCTCATCGACGAATTCGCGCGTGGGGACTTCCTTGCCAGCGAACTCGGCAAGGGAGAAAGTTTCGAGCGGCTCGGGCGGAGCACCGTCATCCGCCGTCTCACCGCTCCATGCCATCTCGTTGGCGGGTGGCCTGATCCGCTCCATCTCCGGCAGCCCGGAAGGATCGTCCGCGCCATAGTCGGAATATCGGCCGCGCTGGTCATGACGTCTGTTGCTGTCGTGTGCCTGCCATGCGCCGTTGCCTGCCGCCTCCGGTGGATATCTCGGCTCTGCCATGCCTGCCTCGCAGGCGCTTCCGATGGTCCGCAAAGCATCCTCTTCGGGCAGTCCGCATGAGCGCGCTGCGTCGAGAAGCGCGCCGCGAGCCATGCCTTCGCCGAGAACGCCGCCCGCGACAAGGTGGAAGATCGAGAACGCTTCCGCGTTCAATGTGTGATTGCGCCTGCCTTCCGGTGTCGTCGCTATCTCCCGGCAGGCGTCGCGCAACGCAGCCTCGCCATAAGCGCGCCAACGGTCGGCGTCATGGCTCACCCGCTTTCGTTCCTGCCGTTGCGGTTCCGGTGCCCGCACGAGTTCGGCACTGAGCCATTCCGGCATTGCCATCGGCTCGATGTCGCGGAAGAGTTCGTAAGCCCCGCCGTCGGCGTTTGCAGATGGCGGGGCGATCACATAGCCGCCGTCGCCCCTGACATCGAGCCCGAGCCCGAGTTTGCCTGCCGAGTTGCGGATTTTGACGTTGCCCGGATGCCGGAAGGTAAGATGCCGCCCGCCCGATGGCGTGTGGATCTCGCGCGTGATCGGTGGCGCAGCGCGATGCTTGACCATGAGGTCGTTCCATGACTTCTCGCCGTCAATCTCGCCTTTCATGTCGATATCGATGACGATGAGGCCGGAAGGCTCCCCCGTCGGCAGCCCGATCATGGCCATCGGCCATTTCGCCCACCATGCCCGGATCGTCGCCTCGTCCGTCGTCGCGGCCCTGAAGCCGCCGCCGACCAATGGGGTCTTGTCGGCCTTGCACGGGAACACCGGCCAGCCACGGGCGGCATAGGCGAGCGCGGCGTCGAGCATCGTCATCGCCCGTCCTCCGCGTGGAAGCCTGTCAGGGCGCTGTATCGCTCTTCGAGGCTCGTCATCACGTCCTCCCGCGCGCAAACGCCGGTAGAGAGGGGATGGAGCGCGTTCGCCGGGTGCTGGTGGGCAAGGCACCGGGCAGCGAGGGGATCGCTCCCTGATGCTCTCGATGGGGCAAGGAGCGCGATACCGCTTTGGTGCCCCATCCCACGACGCGCGGACCTTCCGCGTGATCGCGCTGAAGCCTGTGCCAGCAAGAATCGTCCTTGGCGGTGTCCCTCGATCCCGGAATCCATTTCAGGCGGTGGACCGGCACGACATGTGTGCAACGTCCGATCAGTGGCGCGGATTGCTGCGTCCAAACCCAATTGGCGTCGAACAACAGCCACACCACAGGCACAGACTCGATGAAATGTTCGATCAGCCGATGAAGCAGGTGCCGCGACCACGGCGGATTCTCAACGATTGCATCGGCACCGCCGAAGCCCGTCTCGGCGAGCGCGTCCTGCCCTTGGCGGATATCGCCGTGGTAAACGCAGTTGAGGCCAGCGGAAACGAGATGCCGCCTGAGACAACCGTTGCCGTCACATGGACTCGCGAAGCTTTTTATGCCTTCCGCTTGTAGCAAGGGAAGAAGTCTGACGACTGCCAAGGCAGGCGTATCGTAGAGGTCGTGCTTGTTGCGAGGGAACCCAGAGCGCCGGCCCATCGCTCACCTCCCGCCGAATGCGTCGGGATCGTAGGCAAGAACCGCTTCGACAGCCGCTTGCCTGAAGGCGCGCAATCGCTCCTGATCGTCGAATTGCAGCACCGGCGAATAGCGCGGCTTGCCGGTCTCCGGATCGCGCACGAGATTGCCCGCTGCATCGAGCCACGGCTTACCCGGAAGGCCTACCCACCGCTTGCCACGGTCTTCATTTATCGGACAGCCGAAGATTTGCAGTCTCCACGCCGGAATATGCAGATCGCAGAAACCGCGAAGGCTTGCGGGGCCGTCGAGCTTCTTGAGGCCGATGCAGAAAATCTCCGAGGGACTTCCCATGGAGGGGTGGCGGATGTCGAGTTCTTGGCTTTGCATGGCGCACCATCTGTCGAGTGATGCGGCGTTGCGCTGGCGAAGGCTGGGGAGGTACAATCCGCCGTCCGGGACCTTTAAGGACGACAGAAACCTGGAGCCCGTCGCCGAGCTTTCGCCGACGGGTTTCGTTTACCAAGGCGAATGAAGCGGCGGGCCGGGGCGGTCTTCCGGCTCAACGGGCATTTCGCTAAGATGGCGCATGATTTCCGAGCGCATGATCACCGGCCCGACCACGGTCTGCCGGGTCTTGATGTGCCCGTCCTTTACCAGACGGTAAATCGTTGACTTGTGCCGCCCAAGAACCTTTGCGGCTTGCGTCACCGTGAAACAGAACTGTTCGAGGATCGGGTCCGGCATGATTGCCCTCCAAAGAAAACGAAGACAATCAAAGACATTACGCATTATCTGGCGAAACGCGACAAGAGAGAGCGACGAGCAAATCCGGGTATTTAGCCGTCACGTTCGTTCAGCAAGGATCGAAAGGCTTCCTCCTGTGCCAGCGACCGCCGATGCTGGTGGTAGCAATCGCGCACGATCTTGTCGGTGATGCCGTGCCGCGCAGCGACCTTGCCGACGGCTTCCTTCATGCGTCCACGTTCAATCTTTTCCCCCTCTTCCGGCTTGCCCAATAAATCGTAGGCGGCGCGCGCAATCTCGCGCCGGGAGGTCGGGCCATCGCGGCATCGGACTGGCGTGGATGGCCCCGTCTGACGACCTTGCCGTCTGCTGAAGTGAACGGTGACACCGGTCTTTGCCTTGCGGCTCAAGATACGAGCAAGCAGCCTCAACTCGGGATCGCGGTAACTCCGCAGGATAAGGATCGCGAGCCGGTAGACGGTCTCGGTATCGCCGAGATCCGAGGCGGCCTTGAGAAAAGCTGCCCTAAGCTTCGCCGTGGATTTTTCGTCCATGTGCCTGCACCGCACCGCACCTGATCAGACGCAGGGAAACCGGGAGGTGCAGTCCCGGCTTGTTGGATGGCCGTCCTATCCCTGCCCGGTCATTCTGCGGCTCATCCGCGTTTCGAGGCAAGCGCCACCACCTTGCCCTTCGCCTTGGCTCCCGCGAGGAAGTCGCCCCACGCCTCCATTAGCTTGCGGCGCTTTTCGAGCGCGGTGCCGCGTCGGTAGGCCCCTTCCACGCCGCCGACCACGTGCGCGAGCGCAGCTTCCGCGACCTCGCGCGGAAAACTCGTCTGATCGCCCGCCCAATCGCGGAACGACGAACGGAAGCCGTGGATCGTCGCGGCGTCCTTCACCTCCATCCGCCGAAGCAGCATTTCCATTGACGCGGCGCTGACCGGCTTTCCGGCCTTCACCGACTTCCTGCTTTTCTGGCCGGGAAAGACGAAATCGTTTCCGTCCTCCCGCACCTCGGCCATGAGTTTGAGGATTTCCACGGCTCGGGGCGAAAGCGGCACGCGGTGCTCCTTGCCCGCCTTCATGCGCGCTGCCGGAACCGTCCAGACCTTGTGGGCGAAATCGATCTCTTCCCATCGGGCGTTGACGACTTCGCTGCTGCGGGCGGCGGTGAGGATGAGGAATTCCAGCGCCCGTGCCGCCACGCCGACCGATGCCTTAAGCCTTTCGATGAAGGCGGGCACTTCCGCGTAGGCCATGGCGCGGTGATGGCCGCGCGCCAATTTCTTGCGCTGCGGCAGGATGGCGTCGAGCCCGTTTTTCCATTGCGCCGGGTTCTTGCCTTCGGCGCGCCAGCCTTGCGCTTCGGCGAATGCGAGCACCCGTTCAATGCGACCTCTGAGGCGCGAGGCGGTTTCCGCCTTGGTCTGCCACACCGGTTTCAGCACCTTGACGATTTCGGCGGTGCCGATCTCGTCCACCTTCCTGTCGAGGATCGCGGTGCAATAGGATTTGCCAAGCGTCATCTTCCACTGCGCCTTGTGCTTGTCGTTCCGCCATGCCGCCATCCGCTGATCGTCAAGGAAGCGCTCGACGGCTACGGCAAATGTCGGCGCGGCCTCTCGGCGCGCTTCGACAAGCGGATTGAGGCCGCTTGCCACCTGCTTGCGGCAAAGGGCGGCCTTGTCACGCGCGTCGGCGAGACTGACGGCAGGATAGGCCCCGAGCCCCATGGCGGTTCTCTTGCCACCATCTTTCCACATGAACACCCAACTTGAAGTGCCGGTCGGGGAGACCTGCAGGTAGAGCCCGCCGCCGTCGCTATGCCGTCCGGGGTGGGTTTCGTTCTTGACGCCGTTTGCGCTGAGTTTGTTGAGATTGCGCGCCATGCCGCTTGCACCTTGTATTGCACCTTATAGGTGCAATCATATGCGACGCTATGCGACAATAGAAGACGGCAAGGCGCAAAAATTCCCGGAAAATAAGCACATCAGCGATGTCATGAGACGTCATGCGACAAGAGTTCAGCGGACACCCTCTCCGCCATATTATCCATCATCGACTTGATCGCTGCAGTTCGCCAAACAGGCCAAGGCCGGCAATGCACATGCCGCATCGTCGCAGCCCGGCCCGATGACGCCCTCGTTCCGGCGCGTTTTTTCAAGCGACTTTCAGTGCCGCGGAAATTTCCGACAACGTGGCTTTTTCCGCATCGCTCACCGCAACGCCGCCAAAGCCCAGGAACCCGCCTTCCTTGGCAGCTTCCGCCACCTTCTGGCTGATCTGGTACAGCCATGCGCTGAAGGCCGCGGCATCGCCCGGGGCCTTGGTCTCGACGACCGTTCGGGCCTGCTGCAGTGTCTCGATGCACCTGGCCTTCATGTCCGCCGCCTTGGCGCCTTTCAGTTTTGCCTGCAGTCCGTCGCGCGCGGCGGTCCGCCCTTCCGAAGTTTCGAAGTCGGCGACCAGGGCTTTGACGAGCGGGCTTGCCGCCGCATCCGTCTTTGCCTGCAGAAGCGCGCTGCTGTTGGCGATGCCTTCCTTCATCATGCCCCAGAGGCCGCTCGGCTCTGCCGCGGTCATGGCAATGCCGGCCATCATCACGCTCTCCAAAAGCAGCGTCCATTCGTCCGGGGTGAATGTCGATTTGTCAGCCATGGCTGATCCTCCTTCGTTCGATATCGTCCATGACAATTGCCGCCGGTCCATGTGGCGTTGACGGGCCGGCGGCGATGGCTACGGCTTCTTGCGGTTGCCTCCGTTTAGGCAGACAAGGCGGCAAGCTTGGCCTTCAATGTGTCGATCGCGGGCTTTAGAATGTCGGAAACGCCCGGAATGGCCAAAACCTTGTCGAACAAACCATTGAGTTGCGACATCATGGGGCCGACCAAAGCCGAAAGGGCTGCCTTCTGTTCGGCCGACATTTGCCCGGCCGCGCCGCTGACCTTGTCGAGCCCGCTTGCGACCTCCTCAAGCTTCGGCAGGGCTGCCGTGGCCGAGGCGGCGTCGGTGATACCGTTCAGCGTTGTCTGCAGACTGGCCATGCTGTCGTTGACCTGCTTGCCGATGTCGACCCCGCCAACCGTCAAGCTCGGGCCCGCTGTTCCGGCCTCGGGCGCAACCTCTCCGCTCGGTTTGCCGAACATGTAGAAAAGAACGGCTGCGAGCGCCAGGATCGCGATCACCCAATAGAGCCAGTTGCGTGATCCGGAAGGCGCGGCGGCTGCAGCCGACCGTTGCGCCGCGCTGCCGACGGTTGTCGCCGCCTCGCGTGCAGCTTGGCTGGCGGCAGCCGCAGTCGACTGAGCAGAGCCGCCGAGCGCACCGAGCAGGCCACTGCCGCCCAAAAGCTCCCTGGCGCCGGCTGGCAACGCGGCGGCAATATTGTCCTTCTGGCTTGCGAGCAAGTTGCTAATGCCGTTGGCGCTAAGGTCCGCGCCGCCCTGACGGGCAAGGCCGCCCATGACAAGAGGGGCGAGCGTCGCCAGCAGCGAGCCACTCGCGCGCTGGTCCATGCCGGAAACGCCGCCGATGGCGCTAGCCAGTGCGCTGCCATCCTTGGCCCCGAACAGCGACGAGATGATCTGCGAGCCGCTCTGGGCGAGTGACGCCTGATCGCCACCCGAAAGCATGCCGAGGAGATTGTCGAGAGATCCGCCCTGCTGCCTGGCGGTGTCGGCGATCTTCTGGGCGCCGCCTGGTTGCGCCGCAACGCCGGACAGTCCTGCGAGCACCGCAGGAATGGCAGCGCTGACGGCGCTCTGCACCTTGGTGCTGTCGAGCCCGAGTGCCGAGGCGATGCGGGCGATCATGTCAGGGGTAAGCATTTGTGCGATATAGGAAACAAGATTGCTGGCCATTGGCTATTCCTCCACGTTGATGTCGTCGGACAACGACCCGCTCATGGAGCGGTCGCCCGACGGCGCGGCAATTGGCTGCAAGCAATACGCGTTTATCTGATTGTCTGATGCGAGACCGGTTCGTCTGGGAACCCTCGGCGCGTGAACATTAGCACTTCTGGATGTATTTGCCCAGTTCTCGGCAACTTGCGGAAACGGCGGAGCCCGGCGGATGCATAACGATCCATGGAGCCGCCGCCTTCCGCACCGGCCATGACCTGTTCGCCACAGCGGAGCGAAGGGGATGCTCCGGTCTTCGGGCTCGGCTGGCGCTGCTGGGTGTAAGGGTGTCAGCGGAGACTTGCGCCCCCACGCCACGATCCATGTTGGTGATCGTGATCGAGGCTTGATCCCCGGCCCCTCCCGGAGCCAGGGATCATGCCAGGGTCGTCTTACTTCTTCGGGGCTTTCTCCGCGGGTGGGGCTGCCTGCAGGTCGCCGAGCAGTGAAGAGATGGCGTTTTCGCCGTTGAAGCCGGCTTCCTTCAGCAACTGGTCAAGGACCGGCTTGTTGGCCTGGTAGGCGAGCAACTGGCCCGCCAAACCGTCACCAAGGCCGATGCCCTTGGTGGCGCCGTCGCCGCCGGTGCCGCGGCCGAGCATGCCGCCGGTGTCGAAGATGCGGATGTCGGAAATCTTCTCGATCGGCTTGACTGCTTCGGCAAGCGCTTCGGGAATGATGCGGATGCGTTCGCGCAGGATCTCGAACTCGATGATCGCCGAGCTCAGCTTGTTGCGCGCATCGTTGAGCAGGGCTTCGCTTTCGGCCGCCGCCTTGCCGGTTTCAAGCACGCCCTTCGCCTTGATGATGGCGGCTTCGGCTTCGGCGGTGGCGAGCGTCTTGATTGCGTCCGCCTGGTCGAGGGCCGCCTGCTTTTCGGCTTCGGCACCAACGGTCACGGCGGTTGCTTCGGTTTCGGCGTTCTTGCGGGCGTCGATGACGGCGATCTGGCGTTCGCGTTCGGCGATCTCCACCGCCTTTGCGGTCTCAACCTTTTCCTCTGCGGCGATGGCCAGTGCCCGGGCGTTTTCAGCCTTGGCCTTGGCTTCGGATTCCTCGCGGCTCTTGTTGGCGACCGCTATCGCGCTCTCCTGGGAAACGATCTGCAGGTCGCGCTTGGCTTCCGTGTCGCGCTGCTGGACAGAGCGGGTCGCGTCGATGTTGGCGGTTTCACGCACCTGCTTGGCGGTTGCCTCGCGCTCGGCAATCGCCTGTTCGGTGGCGATGCGGGCTTCCTCTTCGGCGCGCTTGGCGGCCTGTTCCTGTTGTGCGGTTTCGGCGCGGGTCGCGGCCGACTTGTTGGCGATGTCGCGTTCCTGGTTCAGCTCCGCCTCGCGCTTGGTGCGCTCGATCGCCAGCGACTGCTGGCGGGCTTCGAGATCCTTCTGGGCGATCGCCACTTCGGTGTCGCGGACGATTTCGTTGCGCTCCTTCTTGCGGCCCTCGGTGATGCGGGTCAGCGCCGCCAGACCGTGAGCGTCGAAGAAGTTGTTGGCGTTGAAGTGCTTGATGTCGGTCTGGTCGAGGCGGGTGAGCGAAACCGATTCCAGCTCAAGACCGTTCGACTGCAGGTCGGCGCCGACCGCCTCCTGCACCGCCTTGACGAAATCCATGCGCTGTTCCTGCAGCGCGTCGAGGCTCATGGTTGCGGCAACCGAGCGCAGGCCGTCGACGAACTTGGCCTCGATCAGCACGCGCAACTGCTCGGCGTCGTTGGTGCGGTCGCCGAGCGTCTGGGCGGCAAGCGCGATCGAGGAGGCGTCCGGCTTCACGCGGACATAGAATTCCGCGCCGATATCAACACGCATGCGGTCCTTGGTGATCAGCGCGTCGCCTTCGCCGCGCCGCACTTCGAGACGCAGGGTCTTCAGGTTGACGCGGGCGATCGAGTGGAAGATCGGCAGCACGATCGAACCGCCGTCGAGAACCACCTTCTGGCCACCGAGGCCGGTGCGCACATAGGCTTCGTCGCGGCTGGAGCGCGTATAAAGCGATGCAAGTACAAAACCGATGCCGAGGATCAGGACAATGCCGATGCCGGCCGGCACCAAGAGGTCATAGAACATGGTTGCTCCCACGAGGAAGGATTAAGGATTTGGCGGCGTCAGGAGGTCCGACGGCGCGGATATGGTGATAAAAATGTCTGCGGCGCGATCAACGACGAGCACCTGCGCGCCGATCGCGATCGGTTGCTCGTTGCGGGCGGCCCTGGCGCGCAGCACATGCCAGTTGCCGTGGCGATCCTTGAGCCGGATACGTCCGGGCAGGCCCTGGTCCAGCGGGCCGACCGTGACCTCGCCGCTGCGACCGACGAAGTCACCGAGATCGACCGCATAGCTTTCGTCCCGTGGCACGATGCGGGCGACCCATCGGCTTGTGACCCGTACTGCCGGCAAGGACAGAACGAATGCGGGCAGGGCGGCGAGCGTTGCCGGCAGCAGCGCCCACGTGGCAACGGCGACGGCCTGGATGACAAAACCGGTCATGGCGAACAGGCCGAGGAACAGCATCAAGAGGACGAGGATGGGCACACCGCCGACGTTCAGCCAGGACAAGAGCCCGGACACGCCGTTGTGGTCGTCTAGCCAGGCCTTGTCGACCGCCTCGCCCAGAGAAAAGCCGAGCAACAGGCACAGTATCTCGATGCCGGTGAGGGCGGCGAGCATCACCGCCGCAATGGCAAAGGGCAGGGATTCCGGGGCGAGGAAAAGCTGCATGGGCTAATTCTGTTTGTTCTTGAACTGGGCGAGACGCGCCTCGATCGCTTGTTCGCGGTGGAGGCGGTCGAGTTCGTCCAACTCCGCGCTCGTGCCGCGCTCGCCCGAGGGAACACCGGTTGCGCGGGAGACGGCGGCGGCGGCGCGGGCGGCACCATCGACCGGGTTCGCCCTTGCGTGACCGGAAGGCGCGGCGTCCGGGAACTGGGCGATGCTGCGCTTCAGGTCGGAAAGCCTTGCCTCGGCCTCCCGGCGGGTGGCCAGCACCGCCTGCAGCGCCTGCTGGCCTTCATCGAGACCGTTGCGGGCGCCAGCCAGCGCCTTGTCCAGCGCGGCCAGTTGCGATTCCAGGTCGATCTGCCGCGCCACGCCCGCCTTGGCAAGATCATCACGTCCGGCGGAAATTGCCGTGCGGATCTTTTCGTCCAGCATGGTGAGGTCGGCGCCAATTTCGTCGCGGCGACTGAGGATGCGGTACTCCTCGGCGCGCGCCTTGCCGATGTCGGTGCGGGCTTCGTCGGCGGCGGCGTCGATCTCGCGCAGTGCCTGCTCGACGATGACGATCTTGTTGCTGCCTTCGGCCTTGTCGACCGCGGTGTTGGCGAGGCCAGCGATCAGCCGTCCCATGCGCGAGAGAATGCCTTCGTTCGTCATCATGTTCTTCTCCGTTCGGTCAGAGTGGGGCGTGACGCCGATGTGGATCTGGTAGCTGCCGTTCTCGAGAACGAGCTGGGCGGCAAATATGGTCAAGGCGCCCTGGGAGTAACCGGCGACGTCGTAGGGGATGGCGACCCGACCGCGCACGGTGGCAACGGTCAGGTCCGAGGGACCCTTGATCGCGAACAGTTTCTCGTCCAGCGGCAGCCTTGTGATGCTGCCGGCATGTCCGCGGTTCGCCGCAAAGTCGCGCAGGCCGAGGGTCACCAGCCGTGCCGGCAGGCCGGTGTGCTCCCGGACGGTTTCATAGGCCAGCTCGTGCAGCGTCACGAGGTTTGCCCCGGCTTTTTCGGCGGCCAGTTCGTTGAGCATGGCAAGCATGGAGCCGTAGGCCGCAAAGGTCTCGTCCAGGGCCTGGCGTGCATCATCATCCGGCGCGAGGTCGTAGCGAAGGATCGATGTATGGTTGAGTTGAGCCATGCTAATAAAATAAAGCACCGCTTTTGTGCTTTCAAGGGCTGGCTCAGTTTTAGGTTGTATTTTTCTTAATCGCGCGTCAGCCCGTGTCGGGCGCGTCGAGCCATACATGGCCTGCGGCTTGACGAGGCGGTCAAGGATGAAGCGCCGCGCCTCTTGCGGGACGCACAAAGATCACAGCTATCCCTTGAAGTGCCGTGCCTGGCGCGGATACGGCCAGGAAAACGGAAATGTGGATGTCGAGATGTTTTGACGTCACTGGTCGCTGTTGTTGCGAAGCCAGACCTCCAGAGCGGCAATGACCGACAGGCGCAAGCTGGCGCCCTTGGCTAGCGCACGCGTCAACGACATGTCGTCGGCCGGAAAGCCCATTTCCGCCATGATCGCGTTCGGCCGCATCCGGCGCCGGTTCATGATCGCCCGGATCTCGGTGACCGTTTCGGGAAGAAGGTAACGGCCGCTGGCAATTCCCGGCTGAGTGCGACGCGACGGCTGTGTTTCGCTGCCAGTGTCCTTGTCGGTCACCTGGTCAACGCCGTTCGTACCGAGCCACGCGAGGAAAGCCTGACGTTCGCCGGAGCTTGCCTTGTTCCAGGAGTTCTTGAGCTTGTCGAGGCGTGTGCGCTCGTCCTTCAGCCCTGCTGCCACCAGTGCCTTTCGCAAGGACGGGATCCGTCCCGCCAGGAGGTCGGCGTGGATCTCGGGGAAGTCGAGCTTGAGGCGCTGGAGGTCATCGGCGTCGTCGCGCTTCGGTTTCTTTGACATGCTCACTTCCAACAATCGTTTGGCGTCCTCTAGCGCAAAAATCCGCGAATCGAAAATGGTGTGAACGCGCAAATATCTGTGGCGGTCGACGCACGACAGGATCTGCGGCAACGCTGCCCGTGTTCGCAGTCCACGGATAAGAGGGGATGTGTCCTGTTCCTGGGGCGTGATCGCTTCTATAGAGACGCCGGTGAAACTGGCGCGTTGCTTCGCGCCAGCTTTGCGCAAGTCCCTCCGCCTATCGTCACGTCAATGGCCGGAATGTGACACGGCGAATGAAGGACAATGATATGTCAAACGAAATCGAGCAGTATCGCGATCCGTCGGATTCGATGGTTGCCCTCTATCTCGCCGACAATGACGGAGAGGAACTGACGGATACGTTGGTCGCCGCGCTTGAAGATGCGTTCCGCATCTTGAGTGATGAGATCGCAGGCGAGACCATGCACTGACGCCGCCTTTTGTGCGACGTTTCCGGGATGCCTGCATCTGGAAGCCTATCTGTGATTGCGGATCGGATGAGCGTCAACGTAACCTCGTGACGTCGAAGCTGCCTGCCGGAACGCTGGCAGCGCTTTAAGGGGGGCAGGCGTGATGACATTTTCGATCTGGCATGGTGATAACCCTGGTGGTCATCGGCGTGCCCGTATGGCTGGTTATCCGATTGCTCAAGCGTCAGCGCTAGTTTTTCCGCAAGTCCAGATCGTTTGCCCATCGGGGACTGCGCGCACGCGCGTCTGAGCGGATGCCATTGAGAAGCACCCGCTGGGCAGACCATCTCGCTGCTCGGTGACACGCGCTGTATTTTCCGGTCACAGCCGCGTCATTTGTCCCGGAGAAGCGCCTCGGCAGAAAGAGCCGTCGCCAGCACGGTTTCATCGGTTCCATTGCGCCCCACCAGCATCAAGCCGGCCGGACGCGTCAGTCCGGGCATCGGCAGGGTAACGGCGTTGAGGTTGAACTGGTTGGCCACCTGGCAGTTGCGCAACAGCAGGCCCTCGACACGGTCGTATTCGGCCTCATCCGTTTCGAGGCTGGCGATCGGTACGGCGGCAATCGGTGTCGTTGGCAAGGCGACGAGGTCGTAGGCCGACAGCCTTTCATCCATCTCCGCAGCGAGCGCGCGGCGCGTTTGGAGAAGGTTCGCGATGGCCTCATCGGAAACGGCGAGGCGCCGGCGCAACGGCGCCTTGACCCTTTCATCCACCGGTGCCGTGTCATCGGGCAGCCAGGCGGCGTGGATCCGGCTGGCTTCCAGCCCGGCGATCGAGCCGATCCGCGTTGCTTGTCTCAGGCGTCCGATCAGGTCGTCGATCGTGCAGTCGACGATCTCGGCACCGGCACCGGCGAGCCGGTCGAGACTTGCGGAAAACGCGGTAGCGATTTCGGGCGAAAGATCCTCAAGCAGCAGGCCGAAGGGGATGCCGATGCGAAGGCCGGCTACGGGGCGGGCAGCAAGCGGATAGGGTTGCACGCCGGCCATGACGGCGTCGGCCATCGCGCAATCGGCGACTGCGCGGGCCAGTGGGCCGATCGAATCCAGCGTTGGCGAAAGCGGGAAGGTCCCGTCGAGCGGGATGCGGCGCGCCGTCGGCTTGAAGCCGGCGATGCCGTTCAGCGCTGCGGGAATGCGAATGGAGCCGCCGGTATCGGAGCCGATGGCGATATCGCAGGTGCCTTCCGCCGCCGAGACGCCGGCACCAGAGGAGGAACCGCCGGGAATGAGGGTCTTGTCCGTGGCGTTGCCAGGCGCGGGGTAGTGCGGATTGAGCCCCACTGCCGTGAAGGCGAACTCGGTCATATGGGTCTTGCCGATGATGACCGCGCCGGCGGCGCGCAGACGTCGGACGACGAGCGCGTCCCTTTCGGCTGCTGGCGTATCGCGCCGGATGACCGAGCCGGCAAGGGTCGGCTCGCCTGCGACGTCGATCAGGTCCTTGATCGAGACGATCTTGCCGTCGAGCGGTCCGAGGCCGTTGCCTTCCCGGCGTCGCCGGTCGGCCGCATCCGCCTCGGCGCGGGCGCTGTCGGCGTAAACGCGCATGAAGGCCTTCTCCTCATGCCGGCGTTCGTTGAGCCGGCTCAGGATCTGCTCCAGGCGATCGCGCGCCGATGTGGCCGTCGAATGGGACATGATGAGGACCTGTCGAGTGCATCGCCACCGGTCGGCGGTATTCAATTTCGATCGTTGTCCGGATTCACCGGATCGAACGGGCATAGCCTTGATAGCAGCATTGGCTGCTTTTGCCATCGCCTCGCGACCGGTCATGGTGGTCGGAACCTTCACCGAACTGTCGCCAAATCGTTCAAATTGTTTCATGCGGCTGTTACGTCGCTGACATCGGGATGACCAAAGGTCCGGCACGCGCGATTGCGCGGTCGATTCGGAGGTCTGTTTGGCCGATATCCTCAAGACGCTTTCGAGGCGTTCTTTCCTTCTGTCCGCCGGTGCCGCTGGCTTCGTGGCTTCGTCCGGTCTTGCGACACCTTTCTATGCACGAGGTTACGGCCGGCCGGAATTCGTCCATGGCGTGCAGTCTGGCGACGTCGATACGTCGTCTGGCATGATCTGGACCCGGGTCGATCGGCCGTCGCGCGTATCGGTCGAATATTCGACGACGGAGAGTTTCTCCAATCCGGTCCGCCATGCCGAGCTCGCGGCGACGCCGCAGACCGATTGCGCGGTGAAATGTTCGCTCGACGGCCTGTTGCCGGACCAGGACATCTTCTATCGCTTCACCGCCACGGACCTCTATGACGTCAATCGTGTCTCAGAGCCGGTCATTGGCCGGTTCCGCACGGCCCCTCTGCGCAAGCGCTCGCTCCGCTTCGTCTGGTCGGGCGACACCGCCGGGCAGGGCTGGGGCATCGATGATGTCGGCATGAAGAGCTATTCGACCATGCGGCAGCACGAGCCGGACTTCTTCATTCATTCCGGCGATACGATCTATGCCGACAACCCGATCCCCGACGAGATCACACTTCGCGATGGCGGCGTCTGGAAAAACCGGGTGGTGACGCATGAGAAGCGTGACGTCGCGCGCACGCTCGAGGAATATCGCGGGCAATGGAAGTACAATCTGCTCGATGACCATGTCCGGCAATTGAATGCCGTCTGCCCCACCTTCTATCAGTGGGACGACCACGAGGTGCTGAACAACTGGTCCGCCTCGACAGACCTTCGCGACGATTCGCGCTATCCGGAAAAGGACGTCGCCGTCTACGCGGCCCGCGCCGCGCGGGCGTTTCACGAGATGACGCCGATCCGCATGCCGCCGACGCAGCCCGGCCGCATCTTCCGCAAGGTCGGTTACGGCCCTCTGCTCGACGTGTTCTTCGTCGACCTGCGCTCCTATCGCGGCGCCAACCAGGGTGAGGGGGGTGGTGAGCTTTTCGGCTGGCGGCAGGCGGACTGGCTGAAGCGTGAGCTTGCCGCTTCCCGCGCGGTCTGGAAGGTGATTGCCTGCGACATGCCGATTGGGCTCGTCGTCTGGGACGATTATGCCAACCGGCGCGGATCGGACGCGATTGCCAATGGCGACAATGGCGCGCCGACCGGGCGGGAGCTGGAATTTGCCGATCTTCTCAGATTCATCCGCGACAATGCGATCGACAATCTGGTCTGGCTGACGGCAGACGTGCACTACACCGCCGCGCATCACTACGACCCGTCGCGCGCCGCCTTCAAGGAATTTGCCCCTTTCTGGGAGTTCGTGTCGGGTCCGCTTCATTCCGGAACCTATGGGCCGAAGGAGCTCGACATGACCTTCGAACCGGAGGTTCGCTTCATCAAGGCGTCGGGCGGCGGCATCGACAGCAACCTGCCGCCATCGGTCGGTCTGCAGTTCTTCGGCATCGTCGACATCAACGGTCAGACGAAGCAGATGACCGTCCGGCTGATGGACCGGCAGGACCAGGAACTGTGGCGCGTGACGCTCGATCCGGCGGCGGTCGCATGATCAATTCGGTGGTGCCCGGCATCTTCGCAAACCCGGCTCACGGGACCGGTATCGGTTGCAAAGCCATGGCCAGTCGGCCTTTCGCTGCCGGTCTCTTCGCCGTGCCCCCCTTTCGCATTCGCAAAAAAACCTGTATGAGCGCGACCATTGAAAAAGCGGCGTGGCCCATCGGGGCTTGCCCTAAACCTTCCGAGACGAAAAATGAGCATTCGTAACATCGCGATTATCGCGCACGTCGACCATGGGAAAACGACCCTTGTTGACGAGCTCCTGAAGCAGTCGGGCTCGTTCCGCGAAAACCAGCGCGTTGCCGAACGCGTCATGGATTCCAACGACCTCGAAAAGGAGCGCGGCATCACCATTCTCGCCAAGGCGACTTCGGTCGAGTGGAAGGGAACCCGCATCAACATCGTCGACACCCCCGGCCACGCCGACTTCGGCGGTGAAGTCGAGCGCATCCTGTCGATGGTGGACGGCGCCATCGTTCTCGTCGACGCCTCCGAAGGCCCGATGCCGCAGACGAAGTTCGTCGTCGGCAAGGCGCTGAAGGTCGGGCTGAAGCCGATCGTCGCGATCAACAAGATCGACCGTCCGGACGGCCGCCACGAAGAAGTCATCAACGAGGTCTTCGACCTCTTCGCCAACCTCGACGCTTCCGACGAACAGCTCGACTTCCCGATCCTCTACGGTTCGGGCCGAGACGGCTGGATGAACGTTGCCCCGGAAGGTCCGAAGGACCAGGGCATGGCGCCGCTTCTCGACCTGGTGCTCAAGCACGTGCCGGAGCCGACGGTTGCCGAAGGCCCGTTCCGCATGATTGGCACGATCCTTGAAGCCAACCCCTTCCTCGGCCGCATCATCACCGGCCGCGTTCACTCGGGCTCGGTCAAGCCGAACCAGGCCGTCAAGGTTCTCGGCCAGGACGGCAAGCTGCTCGAAAGCGGCCGCATCTCGAAGATCCTCGCCTTCCGCGGCATCGAACGTCAGCCGATCGAAGAGGCGCAGGCAGGCGACATCGTTGCCATTGCTGGCCTCACCAAGGGCACCGTCGCCGACACCTTCTGCGACCCGTCGGTCACCGAGGCACTGACCGCGCAGCCGATCGACCCGCCGACCGTCACCATGTCGTTCATCGTCAACGACAGCCCGCTTGCCGGCACCGAAGGCGACAAGGTCACGAGCCGCGTCATCCGCGACCGCCTGTTCAAGGAAGCCGAAGGCAACGTCGCGCTGAAGATCGAGGAATCCTCCGAGAAGGACTCGTTCTTCGTGTCTGGCCGCGGCGAACTGCAGCTCGCGGTTCTGATCGAAACCATGCGCCGCGAAGGCTTCGAGCTTGCCGTGTCGCGTCCGCGCGTCGTCATGCACAAGGACGACAACGGCCAGCTGCTCGAGCCGATCGAAGAAGTCGTCATCGACGTCGACGAAGAGCACTCGGGCGTCGTCGTGCAGAAGATGTCGGAGCGCAAGGCCGAAATGGTCGAGCTGCGTCCGTCCGGCGGCAACCGCGTCCGTCTGGTGTTCTTCGCGCCGACCCGCGGCCTCATCGGCTACCAGTCGGAACTTCTGACCGACACCCGCGGCACCGCGATCATGAACCGCCTGTTCCACGACTACCAGCCCTACAAGGGTGAGATCGGTGGTCGCGTCAACGGCGTTCTGCTGTCGAACGACGCCGGTGAATCGGTCGCCTACGCTATGTTCAACCTGGAAGACCGCGGCCCGATGATCATCGACGCCGGCGAGAAGGTCTATGCTGGCATGATCATCGGCATTCATACCCGCGACAACGACCTCGAAGTGAACGTGCTCAAGGGCAAGAAGCTCACCAACATGCGCGCTGCCGGCAAGGATGAAGCTGTTCGTCTGACGCCGCCGATCCGCATGACGCTCGAGCGCGCGCTGTCCTGGATCCAGGACGACGAACTCGTCGAAGTGACGCCGAAGTCGATCCGCCTGCGCAAGCTCTACCTCGACCCGAACGATCGCAAGCGCTTCGAAAAGGCCCGTACCGCTGGCGCTGCCTGATCGATCCCAAGCGATCCCAAGACTTTCTAAAAAACCCCGGAGCGATCCGGGGTTTTTTGCTGTGTGTGCCACGGATGGGCGACTTGCGGATAAAGTTAAAAAGGCGTTAACCTTCCATTGGGTGCCGTTAAAGTTGCCTGTGGGTTAACGCTGGCAGGCAACCGGGCGGGATTCCTGTTCGCCCTGTGTGCGTTTAGAGTCGCGAGTCATGAAGACTGTTTCGATCGAGGTCCGGCCAGGGGAGCCGCAGGAAGCTTCGGCAATCGCCGATGTGCACCGCGTTTCGTGGTTGCAGGCCTATGGCGGTCTCATTCCCCATCGTCCCCTCGTGCAAATGGTCAATCGCCGCGACGAGACCTGGTGGCGCAAGGCGACGCGCGGACCCGCGACGCTGCTCGTCGTCGACGTCGCCGGAACCATCGCCGGCTATGCAACGCTCGGGCTCAGCCGCGCCAAGGCACTGCCGCAGGAAGGCGAGATCTACGAGATCTACCTTCGGCCGGAATATCAGGGCATCGGTCTCGGGCGCATTCTCTTCGGCGAAGCCAAGAGCCTGCTGCGCTCGCTCGGCTGCAAGGGGCTGGTCGTCTGGTGCCTCGAGGATAGCGAGCACGCCTACCAGTTCTTCGAAGGCGCCGGCGGCACCGATATTGCCGAGGGCATGGAAGATTTTGGCGACAAGCACCTGAAAAAGGTCGGCTTCGTCTGGAACTAAGCGCCGCCGCCAGCTTTCCTACAAAATGCTGAAATCAAGAGCTTATTCGGGTAGCTCGTTGTTGGGTTCGGCCGCCTTGTCGCCGCGCATGCCGTGATAGGCCGCCTTGTCGGTGCCGCAGCGAAAGGTCGGCGCCACTTCGTCGGCGATCTTGCGGGCGAGCGTGTTGGGATCGTGATTGGCAAGTGCATCGACGTAGCCCGCAACACAGCCCTTGCCATCGTCCTTCTGCGCCACCTTGGAGATGACGAGTACCTGCCCCTGCAGCGCCGGGACGGATGCACCGGATGCATCCGTGTTCTCGATGAACCAGCGCAGGATCGTTGCGACGGGCGTGCCGCCCTTTGCAATCCGCCACTCCACCGTCGTACCGGTATGGTTGAACGGAATGAAGCTCTCGAAGGCACCGTCGGCATAGCGCTGGTTGAGGTGGCCGAAGGAGACGCTCTGGCGGATGTCGGCTTCCTTGAAGCGAACGGGGTAGTCGCCATGACCCGCGCAGGTCATCAGCGCATAGATGCCCTCCTCTTCCGCAATCGTCTTGCACTTGTCGCGGCCGATGTCGGTGTAGACGCTCTCATTGGCCATGGCCGATCCAGCGGAAAGAAGTACCGGCAGCAGGAATGCAACCCTTCCGTTCATGTGGAGCTCCCTTGAGCGCGGCGAGAGGATCTATAGAGGTCGCTCGGCAGACACGAAACGACCGGTTGAATCTGCGCTGCGGACGAAAGTTATATTGCATCGCGGCATGTTTCCCTTTATCCGACGGGCAAACTTCCCAACTGACCCTGGAGTAGTCCATGCGCATCGACGCGATTTCCATCGGAAAGAATCCACCAGAAGATGTCAACGTCATCGTTGAGGTTCCCGTCGGCGGCCATCCGATCAAGTACGAGATGGACAAGGAAGCCGGCACGCTCGTTGTTGACCGGTTCCTCTACACGCCGATGACCTATCCGGGTAACTACGGCTTCGTGCCACACACTCTGTCCGACGACGGTGACCCGATCGACGTTCTGATCTGTAATACCCGCCCGCTGGTTCCGGGCTGCGTCATCAACGTCCGCCCGATCGGCGTGATGATGATGGAAGACAATTCCGGCCAGGACGAAAAGATCATCGCGGTTCCGTCGTCGCACCTGACGAAGCGCTATGACAAGGTCGTCGAGTACACCGACCTGCCGGAAATCACCCTGAAGCAGATCGAGCACTTCTTCGAGCACTACAAGGATCTGGAGCCCGGCAAGTGGGTCAAGATCTTCGGCTGGAAGGATGCTTCGGTCGCCAAGAAGCTCATCCAGGAAGCCGTCGAGCGCGCCAAGGGCGCCAAGTAAGCTTATAGCAAAGTAGGCTTAACGGCCGACGAGCTCAGCAAGTCGCTTCCTTAAATCCTCCGGATCGCCCTCGATCCGGAGGATTTTTTTGCGCTGTGTTTCGCCTGAGATGAGGGAGAGCCTGCTCTTGGGCAGCCCAAGCTTCTTCGCCAGAAGCGCAATCAGTGCCTGGTTGGCCCTGCCTTTTTCCGGAACCGCGCTGACGCGTACTTTCAGATGTTCTTCGCCGTCGGCAGCCGCTTCCAAGCGTTCAATGGCATCGCGGCCGCCGTTCGGCGTCAGACGCACCGTGACGCGCACATGATCACCATGTGCGCTGAAGGCCGAACTGGCCATCGTTAGCCAAGCAGAGCCGGCGCGATCGTCGTGTTGAGGAACAGCTGGATGAAGTAGAGGATCACGAGCACGACCAGCGGCGATAGGTCGACGCCGCCCATGTCGGGCAATACCCGGCGGATCGGACGGTAGAGCGGCTCGGTCAGCTGATAGAGCGAGCGGCCGATCATGTTGATCGCCTGGTTGTTCACGTTGATGACGTTGAACGCATAGAGCCAGGAAAAGATGGCCGACGCGATGACCAGAAACCACGCGATGTTGATGATGAAGTTCAAGGTGCCGATGACAGCAAGCATGCCGGTCTCCAAATCGTTATTGACAGACATGTAGACATTGAGACCTAAACGAGCAAGTACGCCGGTTTATTCGGGCGCGATCATGTTTAACATGAGGCCGCACGACAGTCGGTTCAGACGAAAGCGTGTCGCGATCTTTCCGTTTCGCTCCATGCGCCTTAAGTTTTTGATTTGTCGCCTGCCTTTATCGCCAAACCGCTGTGCAGTTTTGCGTGGCGTGTCCTAGGAGCGCTTCCCCCATGTCCGCCGTTCATGCCTCGCATCGGTTTGCCGCCTTCCGGCATGTCGGCTATCGCCGCTATTTCTTCTCCCGCTTCCTCGCCTACTTCGCGATCCAGATCATCTCGGTGGCCGTCGGCTGGCAAATTTATGATCTCACCCGCGATCCGTTCGATCTCGGCCTGATCGGTCTCTTCCAGTTCCTGCCGTCGCTGGTGCTGATCCTTGTTACCGGAACGGTCGCCGACCGCTACAACCGGCGCATGATCATGGGCGTCTGCATGGTTGTCAGCACGCTCTGCGCCGCAGCACTGCTCATCTTGACCGTTACCGGGCTTTTCTCGCCCTGGCCCGTCTATGCCATCCTCGTCGTCTTCGGCATCGAGCGCGCCTTCCTGGCGCCCGCTTCGCAGTCGCTGGCGCCCAATCTGGTGCCGGCCGAAGACCTGCCGAACGCGATCGCCTGGAACTCCACCTCCTGGCAGACCGCGATGATCGTCGGCCCGGTCGCGGGCGGCCTGATCTATGCGCTCGGCGCGGTCGTACCCTATACGGTCGGCGTCTGCTTCTTCCTGGCCTCGGCCCTCATGGTCTTTGCCATCCCGAAGCCGGCGACGCGCACTGCGCCCTCGGCGCAAAGCTGGAAGACGATCACCGCCGGTTTCCGCTACATCAAGGCGGAGAAGGTGGTGCTCGGCGCCATATCGCTTGATCTCTTCGCCGTACTGCTCGGCGGTGCCGTCGCACTGATGCCGGTCTTTGCCCGCGACATTCTCGCCCTCGGACCGTGGGGGCTCGGCCTGCTTCGGGCAGCACCCGGCATCGGCGCCGTCGGCATGGCCGTGTGGCTCGCAGCGCATCCGATCCGCCATCGCGCCGGCTTCTATATGTTCACGGGCGTTGCGCTCTTCGGTCTCGGTACCGTCATCTTCGGTCTTTCGGCGACGCCGTGGATCTCGATCGTGGCCCTCGTCGTCATGGGCGCTGCCGACATGATCTCCGTCTATGTGCGCGAGACGCTGATCACGCTGTGGACGCCGGACGAGCTGCGCGGCCGGGTCAACGCCGTCAACATGGTCTTCATCGGTGCATCCAACGAGCTCGGTGAGTTCCGCGCCGGCATGATGGCGTCCGGCTTCGGCGCGGTCTTTGCCGTCGTCTTCGGCGGCATGGGCACGCTGCTGGTCTCAGGGCTCTGGGCGCTGGGCTTCCCGCAACTGCGCAAGATCGACACACTCGACGTGCCTGCGCATCACAAATAGAGGCGTGCCTGTTCGGCAGACCGCTTCCTTGGACCACGCAGCTCCGGACCGAAGTCCGCGTTACGCTTTTTCTGGAAGGGTTTGCTGCCGCTCGTCGCGCAGGAAGATCAGTTCAAGAAAGCTCTCCATCCAGGTCCGCAGCGGCCCGTCATGCTGCATGCGGCCGTCGAGATGGGCCTTGCCGATCTGCGCACCCGGCATTTCGAAGCGGTGCGCACCGTGCACGACCCAGCGATGCATCATCGCGCGCGTCAGTTCGCCATGGAACTGGATGCCCCAGGCATTGTCGCCGTAGCGGAAGGCCTGGTTGGGATAGGTGCTGCCCGTTGCCAGAAGCTCGGCGCCGGCCGGCAGATCGAAGCCTTCGCGGTGGAAGTGGTAGACCATGGCCGGCCAGTCCATCAGCGCCTTGCCGGCCTTCGTCGCCACCAGCGGATACCAGCCGATCTCGGTCATGCCTTCGTGATGCGGCGCAACCGTGCCGCCGAGGTTGCGCGCCAGCATCTGCGCGCCGAGGCAGATGCCGAGATAGGGCTTGTCTTCCTTGAGCGGGACGGAAAGCCAGTCGATTTCGCGGCGGACGAATTCCTCCTCGTCATTGGCGCTCATCGGGCCGCCAAAGACGATCGTGCCGCTATGATGCTCCAGGGTCGACGGCAGGTCGTCGCCAAGGGCCGGGCGGCGGATGTCGAGCGGGAAACCCTTCTGCAGCAGAATCTGGCCGACGCGGCCGGCACTTGAGCGCTCCTGGTGCAGGATGATGAGAACCGGCTTCCTGTCGGTCGTCTCCGGCATCGGCATTTCAGTTTTCCTGTTGGCTCTCGGTCGGCACGGCTGTCTCGCTCCTGGCCGCAGCCTCCTGCCGCTGCAGCACGCGGTCGCGGCCGGAGACGGCGAGCAGATCGGCGATCCGCCAGATCACGTGATCCTCCATCTCGCTGCGCTCGCCATCGGCGTAGACGACATCCCAGAGCATGCCGACGAGTTCGATGCGCTGTTCTTCCGAGAGGTGGCGCTTGATCTCGGCGGTGAACTGGTAGAAGTCGATCGCCTCGCTTTCGGCAGTTTCGCCCGCTTCGATCAGCGCGGAGAGCGACGCATCATCGAGATTGTAGTGCTCTTTGATGATCTTGCGCATCTTGCGACGCTCGGATGCGAGGATCCTGCCGTCCGCTTCCATCACCTGGAAACAGAGAGCGATGACGGCCACCCTCGGATCGCCATGCTCTATGCGCGTCGCCGGGCCGGTCAGCCCGTCGAGAAACGTCCGGAAGCGTTCAAACATTGATCTTGCCACAGCCCCTTGAGAACTCAGAATAATCGGAAACCGGCCTTTTCCGGCGCCTGTTCGCCGGAGGTCGGATCACGGACACCGGGATCGTCCGGCGGCCGCCCGAAGAAGGGATCCGGCACTTGCTCGCCGTTCGCAGCCTCTGCCTTCCCCTTCTTGGGCGCAGGCTTGTCGGCGACCGCTTCGACCGGCTTGCGCTCGGCGACCTTGATCGGCGACGGCTCGACGCGGGGTTCTTCGGGTTCGGCTTCCAGGATGACCGGCGCATCGGCACGTCGGGTCGCTGGGACCACCTCGTGTGCATGCGGCTCCACCGCGACCGGCGGCAGGCTGCGGATCGCCTCGTCGGCGTCCGACTGGTCGTGGTCGACCGTCGCCGAAAGCGCGTGCGGCGAGGCCTTCCATTCGAAGGCGTCGAGCCGGCCACTGACCGGTGAGACCGGCAGCCAGGTCGGCGACGTCACGCCGTCGGCGGTCCAGGCGGGGTCCCGCGGGCTGCGCAACGCCTGCGCCATCCAGTGGCGGATGCGGCCCTCGTCACCGGTGTCGGCCTCCTCGATGTCGGCCAGCAACAGGAAAACGCTCTCGGTCGGATCAAGCCTTGCTGCGGCTTCGGCCTTGGTGCGGGCGAGCAGCAGCTCGCGTGCTTCAAGCGCCGCTTCCGCAACGGCCGCCATGGCGACGGCATTGTTCGGCCTGAGCGCTTCGAGTTTGCGGGCGCGCTTCAGCCGGTCGACGGCTGTGTCGCCGCCACGGGCCCGCACGTAGAGGCGCGCCACCTCCGGATGCGGTTCATGCTTCCAGCTCTTTTCGAGGATTGAAGTGCCCTTGCGCAGGTTGTCCTCGCGAAACAGCGCCTTGGCGGCCATCAGCGCTGCCGGCACCAGATGTTCGTCGAGCTTCAGCGCTGCGAGCGCATCGTCGCGCGCTGCCTTCGCGTCGCCTTCGAGCTTTGTCATCGCACGCGCGGTCAGGAGCACCGCCTTCTTGCGATCGGCTTCCTTGCGGTCGACCACATGGGCAGCCCGGCTCTGGTCGAGCAGGCGCAGGGCGTCGTCCCATTGTCCGGCCTGGCTCTGGCTGTCGAGCGTTGCGAGTGCAGCCCAGGGCAGGTGCGGCGCCTTTTCGGCGGCGCGTTCGGCATATTGCCGGGCAGCCTCATGAGCACCAAGACGCTTGGCTTCGAGGTAGAGACCGCGAAGACCGAGTTCGCGGGTTTCCGGGTCGTCGGCCATCAGCTCGAACTTGCGGCGGGCATCGTCGTACTTGCCTTCGATCAGCGCCGTCTGCGCTTCAAGCAGATGGATCAGCGGCTCCTGATCGGCGCTGATCAGGCCGCGGGTGCGGGCCGTCATCTTGCGGGCAAGATTGGCGTCGCCGGCGCCGGCGGCGATCAGGCCGGTCGAAAGCGCCTGGTAGCCGCGATCGCGCTTGCGGGCGCGGAAATAGCGGGTGACCGTGTGCGGCGACAGCCAGATGGTGCGCACCAGCCAGACGGCGATCAGCACCGCGGCGATCAGCGAGATCAGCAGCGATGCGGCGCGCATCAGGCTCATCTCGACAAGTTGCCCCTGCCAGACGAGCGACAGTTCGCCCGGCCGGTCCGCGAGCCACGCGAAACCGAGGCCGAGACCGAGGACGATGAGGATGAAAAGCAGAATGCGGATCATATCTGGTTCCCTCAGCCCGCGGTGCCCGGTTTCGCCATCGTCGCGGCAACGGCGGCATCGATCACGCCTTCGACACGCAGGCGCTGGTCGAGTTTGGCCTTGAAGGCCTCGCCCGCCGGCTTGGCGGCGGCCGGCAAGCCCTCCCATTCCAGAGCGGCGCCCTTCAGGTCGCCGCTGTTGAGCTTATCCTCGATGCGGGCGATGACCGCCTCCGGCGTGTCGCCCTCGACACTGCCGACCGGACGGACGCGAATGCCGGACATCGCACTCGACACCAGCCGATCAAAGATGCCTTCGTTCGGGTCCGGCTGGTTGAGGGCGTCGAGCATCGCATCGGCGGTCGCCGGGAACTCGCGCCGCAAATCGGTGCGGGTCGGCACGCCCACCTGAGCGTCCGCAGCCAGTCCGGCGACGGCCTGTTCGTCCGGCGCGATGCTGCGCAACGCGTCGAGTTCGGCGAGGAAGGGCCCGCCGCGGTCGATCGCGGATTTGAGCGCCGTGACGGCGACGGCCTTCGCCATCTGGATGTCGTTGACCGGCTCGCTGAGCTTCTGTTCGGCAGATTCGATGCGGCTCGTGAGTTCGGCCTTTTCGGCGGTTGCCGCCGTTTGCGCGTCGGCGAGCGTGGACTTGAGGCCGGCGATCTCCTTGGTGAGGTTTTCCACCTGCGCCTTCAGCGCCTCGGCCTCTGCCGTGGAGGCAGCATTCGAACCGGCCTGAGAACCGGACTGCTCCAGCGCGGCGATACGGCCCTCGAGTGCTGTGTTGTCGACGACGGCAGCGGGCGCGGGCAGTGCTGCGATCTGGTCGCGCAGCGCCTGCAATTCCTCAGATACGCTCTGCTGGGAAGCACCGCGATCTGGTCCAAGCGCCGGAATGACGCCGGCATATTGCAGACCGCCGAAACCGAGCAAGGTCACCAGGCCGCCGACAATTCCGGCGGCAAGCGCGCCGGAGTTGGATACCGGCTTTCGTGCCGGTTCCGGTTCGCGGGGGGCGACATGCGGTGGTTCTTCCGTGAAAACGGCCGCGGCGGCATCGGCGCGCTGTTCCTCGATCTCTTCTTGCAGGCGGGATCCACCCGCGCTGTCATCGCTGCTGTCCGCGGCGGGATCTTCTGCCGGGGCATCGCTTGCAGCGCTTTCGACTGTGGCCTCCGCCACCTCTTCGCGACTTGTTTCGGCCTCGACCGGTTCCACGACGGTTTTTTCCGCTTCGAGGTCGATCGTCAGCGGTTCCTTCTTCTCGGACTTCGAGCGGCGCGGCGGGTTTTCCGATACCATGGTGACCTCTTACCGTTGGTGCCTGTCGGCTCTTCTTTCAAACCTAGTCAGCCCGAACGGTGAGGGAAAGCCCCTCCGTTCCGTTTTTGTCCGAATTGCCATGGGACGGGCGCGGAATGCGGGCGGAAAACCGCCAGAACCTTTCCTCTTTTCGCTTTAGAGCAGCCTAAAAAGACTGTCTTCATCGGGCCTTGCGGCGGTCTGCGACAGCGTCCCGCCTGGCAGCGCTGCGGCAATGGCAGGGCTGAGGCAGAGGTAGCGCGGTGACAGGGAAGCCGTATCGAGGCCCGCTTCGGCAAGGATGCGGACAAGGTGGCGCGCGGTCTCGCGCGAGTAGAGAACGACGGCATCGGGTCGGTTGGACTGCGCCAGGTCCACGAGCCTGTCGCCAACATGGGCGATCGGCTCCATCCGGTAGCATTCGACTGTTCTGTAATCGATGCCACGCTGCCTCAGGCCCTCTTCCAGGCCATTGGAACGCGGCGTACCGGTCAGATAAAGCAGCGGGAGTTGCGGCGGGGTGACGACGGACACAGCGATGAGTTCGGCCAGCGCTTCGCCAGTTCCAGCTCCCGTGCGGATATCGGTGAAGCCGAGCTGTTCGGCTGCCTGTGCGGTCGCTTCGCCGACGCAGAAGCACGGAGTGATGAGGTGCTTTGACAGGTTGTCGCCTGACAGGGCAAGGACTCTCACGGTTTCGGCGCTGGTCAGGGCGATGGCCGCATAGGGCGCCTCGAGCGCGGCGCTGGCAGACGCGGTAAGGTGGGTTGCGCGCATCAGCGGCAGCA
This sequence comes from Ensifer sp. MJa1, assembly GCF_037026475.1. Lineage (NCBI taxonomy): Bacteria > Pseudomonadati > Pseudomonadota > Alphaproteobacteria > Hyphomicrobiales > Rhizobiaceae > Ensifer > Ensifer sp. MJa1. The sequence goes on from NZ_JAKUMO010000009.1 coordinate 49,545, forward strand.
GGATCGCTTCGTGGCCGGCAGCCTCCAGCCGGCGCGCGGTCGCCTCGGCGGCGGGAAGCGGCCGGGTGACGAGCACGCGCATCGGCCTAGGACCAGCTTGCAAAGAAGCCGGGGCCGGCCTTGGCGCGGATCTCTTCGCCGGCCTTCTGGCCCAGCGCCTCGGCGTCGGCTGTCTTGCCCTCGATCTCCACGCGATGATGCGTCTGGCCGTCCGGCGTGAGGATCATGCCGGAAAAGCGCAGATGCTTGCCGTCGGAGGTGGCGAGGCCGGCGATCGGTGTGCGGCAGGAGCCGTCGAGTGTGGCAAGGAAGCCGCGCTCGCAGGCAACCGCCTCGTGGGTGCGCGCATCGTCGATGGCCGCAAGCAGGTCGTTGATGCGGCTATCGCCGATCCGGCTCTCGATGCAGATTGCGCCCTGCGCGGGTGCCGGCGGAAACGCTTCCGGATCGAGCAGTTCGGTTGGAACGTCGGTCATGCCAAGCCGCTTCAGGCCGGCATAGGCGAGAAGCGTCGCATCCACCTGGCCTTCGGCAAGCTTTCGAAGTCGGGTTTCCACCTGGCCGCGATAGGTGATGACGTTGATATCGGGCCTGAGCCGACGGATCAGCGCCTGGCGGCGCAGCGACGACGAACCGACGGTCACGCCCTCAGGCAGGTCCATCAGTTTCGGCGCCGTACGGCCGATGAAGGCGTCGCGAACATCCTCGCGCGGCAGATAGGCGGAAAGACAGAGTCCATCCGGCAGTTTCGTCGGCATGTCCTTCGACGAGTGCACGGCGAAATCGAGCTCGCCCGACAGCAATTGCTGTTCGATTTCTTCGGTAAACAGGCCCTTGCCGCCGATCTCTGCGAGCGAGCGATCGGTGATGCGATCACCCTTGGTCGAGAGGATGACCACCTCGAACATTTCCGGCGAAAGACCATGCACTGCGGCGAGGCGATCGCGCGTTTCATGGGCCTGGGCGAGCGCCAGCGGGCTGCCGCGCGTGCCGATCCGGAAAGGTTTTGTTTGCATCAAAGGCTATCCATTGTTACCGGAGTTCCGTGTACCCACCTTTCGGTGCGACCGCAATCTTTGAGTAGTTCCTGATGTCTCCGCCCCTGCGCATCCTCGGCATAGAAACAAGCTGCGACGAAACCGCCGCTTCCGTCATTCTGCGCGATTCCGACGGCAAAGGACATATTCTCGGTGACGTCGTTCTGAGCCAGCTGGAAGAGCACAGCGCCTATGGCGGCGTGGTTCCGGAGATCGCGGCGCGCGCCCACGTGGAAGCGCTCGACACGCTGATCGAGGAGGCGCTGTTGCGCGCCGGCGTCACGCTGTCCGACATCGATGCCATCGCTGCGACAAGTGGTCCCGGTCTGATCGGCGGCTTGATTGTCGGTCTGATGACCGGCAAGGCGATCGCGCGCGCAACGGGCAAGCCGCTCTATGCGGTCAACCATCTCGAGGGCCATGCGCTGACGGCACGGCTGACGGATGGACTGCCATTCCCCTATTTGATGCTGCTCGTCTCGGGCGGCCACACCCAACTGATCCTCGTCAAAGGTGTTGGCGAGTACGAGCGCTGGGGCACGACGATCGACGATGCGCTCGGTGAAGCCTTCGACAAGACGGCGAAGTTGCTCGGGCTTCCCTATCCGGGCGGTCCGGCGGTCGAGCGGGCGGCGCGCACGGGCAACCCGGAACGGTTCAATTTTCCGCGGCCGCTCGTCGGCGACGCCAGGCTCGACTTTTCCTTCTCGGGGCTGAAGACGGCCGTGCGTCAGGCGGCGCAATCGCTGGAACCGGTGACCGATCAGGACATCGCCGACATCTGCGCCTCCTTCCAGCGGGCGATCTCGCGCACGCTGAAGGACCGGGTCGGGCGCGGCCTGAAGCGCTTCAAGGCGGAGCATGCCTCGGTCGAAAAACCGGCACTCGTCGTTGCCGGTGGGGTTGCCGCCAACCAGGTGCTGCGGGCGACGCTGCAGGAACTTTGCGACAAGAACGGTTTCGCGTTCATCGCCCCGCCGCATGCGCTCTGCACCGACAATGCGGCGATGATCGCCTGGGCGGGGGCGGAACGTCTCGCCGCGGGCATGGCGGCGGATGGCCTCGATGTCGCGCCGCGCTCGCGCTGGCCGCTCGACGCCCAAGCACAGACGCTGCTCGGCTCCGGCAAGCGCGGCGCCAAGGCATAGTGAATTCAGTCAGGACATGACGGATAGCGAATGAACGATACCTCCAAACTCGGGCCGAAGATCGTCGTGGTCGGCGCTGGCGCCTTTGGCACGGCCCTTGCTGCAGTCGCGGCGTCGGGCGAAGGCAGCGATGTGACGCTTCTGGCGCGCCGCGCCGAGATCGCGGAAGCCTGCCGCAATACCGGTCGCAACGAAGAGGCTCTGCCCGGCATCGATCTGCCGCCGGCATTGAAGCACACGGCCGATGCCGCGGTGCTTGCCGATGCGGAAATCGTGCTCTTCGTCATGCCGTCGCAGGCGCATCGGGCCGCCGCGCGCCAGTATGGCCGCGTCATCAATGCGACCGCCACCATCGTTACCTGTGCCAAGGGCATGGAGCAGGCGACCGGCCGGTTGCTGACCGATGTGCTGGCGGAAGAACTGCCCGGCCATTCGATCGGCGTGCTCTCCGGTCCCGGTTTTGCCGCCGATATCGCCAAGGGGTTGCCGACCGCGATGGTCGTCGCCGCGGCCGATACTTCGACGGCGACATGGCTGGCCGAGGCGCTCTCCTGTCCGACATTCCGGCTTTATCCGTCCGAGGATCGCATCGGCGTGCAGCTCGGTGGCGCGCTCAAGAACGTGCTGGCGATCGCCTGCGGCATTGTCGAGGGCGCCGGCCTTGGCGACAGCGCCCGCGCCGCGCTGATTGCGCGCGGGCTTGCCGAGATGTCGCGTTTCATCGTCGCCGAGGGCGGCGAGGCGGATACGGTGCGCGGTCTGTCCGGCCTCGGCGATCTCGTGCTTACGGCAACCAGCCACCAGTCGCGCAACCTGCGTTTCGGCATTGCGCTCGGCAAGGACGGCCGCGCCGGCGCGCGAAAGGGTGAACTGGTCGAAGGCGCCTTTGCCGCATCGGTTGCCGCGCGTGTCGCCCATGACCTCGGCGTCGAAATGCCGGTCACGGAAGCGGTCGCGGCGATCATCGACGGCAAGCTCGACGTCCGCTCGGCACTCGAACAATTGATGTCCCGCCCGATCACCCAGGAATGAACGGGTCGGCAGGATGACGAAACGTGCAATGCGGTTTTCCGACCGCATCCCGCGCTAAACGACAACTTCAGGAGGAAGCATGCTCTTCGCACTTCATTGCACCGACAAGCCAGGCGCGCTGCAGCTTCGGCTCGATACCCGCCCGGATCACGTCGCCTATCTCAACGACCTCAATGCCAAGGGCATTCTGAAGATGGCAGGCCCGTTCCTCGGCGACGACGGCAAGCCGACCGGAAGCCTGGTCATTGTCAAGGCCGAGACGCTCGAGGAAGCCCGCGCGATCGCCCAAGCCGACCCCTATGCCAAGGCAGGACTCTTTTCAAACGTCGAGATCAAGGCCTTCAACTGGGTCTTCAACAATCCGGAGGCTTGAGGCGCGATGGCATTCTGGCTTTACAAGTCCGAGCCCTTCAAATGGTCCTGGCAGATGCAGAAGGATGCCGGCGCCAAGGGCACCGAATGGACCGGGGTGCGCAACTATCTGGCGCGCAACAACATGCGGGCGATGCAGATCGGCGACAAGGGTTTCTTCTATCATTCGAACGAAGGGCTCGAGATCGTCGGCATCACCGAGGTCTGTGCGCTATCGCATCCGGATTCGACCGCCGAGGGTGATGCCCGATGGGACTGCGTCGATATCCGCGCGGTGATGGATGTGCCGCGCCCGGTGACGCTGAAGGAGATCAAGGACAATCCGAAGCTCGCCAAGATGTCGCTCGTCACGTCCATGCGCCTGTCGGTGCAGCCGGTGACCGAGGACGAGTGGATCCAGGTCTGCCGCATGGGTGGCTTCGACAACCCGCCGCGCTAGCCTTGAGTTACGCGTGATCTGTCCGAAAACCGGTTTCCGCTTTTCGCACCACGCTCGGAGTGTTTCTTGAAGACCGATCCGGAGAGCTTCATCCTCGCCAACACCGACGAACTTTCGCCGCCGCATGTGCCGGAGATCCGCCTCTATCTCGCAACCGAGGCGCATGATCTCTGGCTGAAGACGGAAGAAGAGCTCGAGGCGATCGGCCTGCCGCCGCCGTTCTGGGCCTTTGCCTGGGCCGGCGGGCAGGGGCTGGCCCGCTACATCCTCGACCATCCGGAGGTGGTGCGCGGACGCCGTGTCGTCGACTTTGCCTCCGGATCGGGATTGGTGGCGATTGCCGCAATGAAGGCGGGGGCTGCCTCGGTGCTTGCCGCCGACATCGATCCGTGGGCGGAAACGGCGGTCCGGCTCAATGCCGAACTCAATCAAGTGGCCGTTGCCTATACGGGAGAGGATATCACCGGCCGCGATCTGGATGCCGATGTCTATCTCGCCGGCGATGTCTTCTACGACAAGGCCTTCGCCGATCGGCTGAAGCCATGGTTTTCATCTCTTTCGGCCGGGGGAGCCACCGTCATTGTCGGCGATCCCGGCCGCTCCTATTGCCCGCGCGAGATGATGACGGCGCTTGCAACCTACGAGGTGCCGGTGACCCGGGCACTGGAAGACAGCGAGGTCAAGCGCACGACCGTCTGGCACTTCGGCGCTCCCGAGCCGGTTTCCGCGGGCGGTTGACAGCCCCAGCGCCATCGATTCCAATCCGCCCAAAACGGGGGAAACGAACATGGCATTTGCGGGCATGAACTATCTCGCGGTGTTGATCGCCGCCATCGCGGCCTTTGCACTTGGCGCGATCTATTACGGTATCCTTGGCAAGCCCTGGATGAAGGCGGCCCGCATCGATCCAGCCGGCGCGCAGATGTCGCCGGTGCTTTTCGCCATATCCTTCGGGTCGGAACTGGTGATGGCAATCATGGTCGCAGGCACTGTCGGCCATCTTGGGCCGGGACAGGTGACACTCGTCAACGGTGTCGCTTCCGCCTTCTTCCTCTGGCTCGGCTTCGTTGCGACCACCATCGTCGTCAATCATCGCTATCAGGGCTTTGGCTGGGACCTGACGCTGATCGACGGCGTGCACTGGTTGCTGGTGCTCCTCGCCATGGGCGCGATTATTGGCGCCATGGGCGTATGATTTCTTGCCTGTGATGGCGGCCGGACTAGCCGGCCATCTGGGTGGCTATCGCCGGATCACGCAGACGCCGTGCTCGTAAGAGCAGGAACTGTTCATGTTCTTCGGCGTGACGTTGATGATCTTGCCGCGATTGCCCTGTGGCGGCTGCGTGTAATCGCCGTCGTCCGAGTAGACGTAGTTGCCTTCGACATTGATGTAGATGCCGTTGCCCGGGTCGCTATAGGCGGAAATACCGCCGCCATAGGTGCCGATGCCCGAGATGCTGTCCGGAAAATCGTCACCGCCATAGCTTCCCCGGCCGTAGCTATAAGGGCGGCCGCTGGTCGTCCAGATCTCGCGCCCGGCCCGGTCTCGGATCCATCCACCACCGTTGCCCCAACGCTCGGCATAGGGCCCGGGATAGGGGCGGTATCCAGGAAAGCGGTTGTGGCGCGTGCGGGTCTGCGGTTCCGACAAGCCGTCATAGATGCCCGGGCGGCCATCGTTGCGGCGGCCACCGGATGTCCAGATGTCGCGCCCCGCCCGGTCGCGCATCCATCCGCCGCGGTGTCCGAAGCGATCGGTATAGGGGCCGTCATAGTAGCGGTATCGGGGCAGACGGTTGTGTCTTGTGCGGATCTGCGGTTCCCGCAGGCCGTTGTCCGACACCCAGTCACGGCGCGGTATGCCGTTGCGGCCCCAGCTGCCACGGTGGCCCATGCGGTTGAAATTGTAGCGCGGATAGAAGCGGTGCGAATTCATGCGGACATGGTTGGTGCGCATCTGCACGCCGCGTGATCCGCCCCAGTCTCGGGCCTCCAGGGGAATGATGGTCGTGGCGACGAAAAGGCCGGCAAGCGCTAGCACTTTGATCGCATGGATTGCCCTGAACAGAGTCATTCTGTCCGCCCTCCGGATAACGCTTAACAAATCGTTAAAGCCACTCTCTGCCAAATTCGCCGGAAAGTCACGGATTTGCTTATGCTTTTCGTCGCTATCGTTAATGGATGCGGATGTCTCACCGAGGCCGGTAAATGGCGCTTTTCGTCTAATCGATTAAATTGATTTTGCACCGCAAACACACTTGTCGTTAAGCCTTATGGTGATTAAAGGTCCGAATGACTGAATTGTGCACAATCAGGTGCGATACCGGACTAAAATCGTCCAGTTTTTTGGGCGGAAATCCGGGCATTCCGTGAGGTTCCGATGACGGATGTCACAAGAAGCCGGCCACTTTCGCCGCATCTTCAAATCTATAAGCCGATCCCGACAATGGTCATGTCCATTGTGCACCGCATCACCGGCGGCGCTCTCTATTTCGGCACAATCCTCGTCGCGTGGTGGCTGATCGCCGCTGCGTCCGGCGCGGCCTATTACGACTGGGTCAGTTGGCTGTTCGGTACCTGGATCGGCAAGCTGGTGCTGTTCGGCTATACCTGGGCGCTGGTGCATCACATGCTCGGCGGCCTGCGTCACTTCATGTGGGATCTTGGCTACGGCTACGAGAAACACTTCGCTACCAAGGTGGCCAAGGCGACGATCATCTGTTCGGTGGCGCTGACGCTGCTGATCTGGGTGGTCGGCTATCTCGTCCGCTAACTGAGAGGAAAGACACCCATGGATATGCGCACTCCTCTCGGCAAGGTTCGCGGTCTTGGCTCGGCCAAGGAAGGCACCGACCACTTCTGGCGCCAGCGCCTGACGGCGGTCGCCAACGTTCCGCTCCTGATCTTCTTCGTCATCTTCCTCGTTCGCTACGCCGGTGCACCCTATGCGGACGTCGTTGCAGCGCTTGCGAACCCCTTCGCGGCGGTCGTCATGGCGCTCGTCGTGCTCTCGGGCCTCATCCACATGCGCCTCGGCATGCAAGTGATCATCGAGGACTACGTGCACGGCGAAGGCATGAAGATCGTGCTTCTCATGCTCAATACGTTTTTCACGATCGCGGTTGGCGGGCTCTGTCTCTTCGCCATCCTGAAGATCGCTTTTGCAGGGTAATTTCGCCATGGCATCGAACAGTTCACCCGCTGCAAACGGCAAGGCCTACCAATATGTCGATCACGCCTTCGACGTCGTCGTCGTCGGTGCCGGTGGCGCCGGCCTGCGCGCGACCCTCGGCATGGCCGAGCAGGGCCTGAAGACCGCCTGCATCACCAAGGTCTTCCCGACCCGCTCGCATACGGTTGCCGCCCAGGGCGGCATCGCCGCCTCGCTGCAGAACATGACACCCGACAGCTGGCAGTGGCACCTTTACGACACCGTCAAGGGCTCCGATTGGCTCGGCGACGTCGACGCCATGCAGTATCTCGCCATGGAAGCGCCGAAGGCGGTCTACGAGCTCGAGCACTACGGCGTGCCGTTCTCGCGCAACGCCGAAGGCAAGATCTACCAGCGGCCGTTCGGCGGCCACATGCAGAACTATGGTGAAGGCCCGCCGGTACAGCGCACCTGTGCCGCCGCCGACCGCACCGGCCACGCCATCCTGCACACGCTCTACGGCCAGTCGCTCCGCAACAACGCCGAGTTCTTCATCGAGTATTTCGCGCTCGACCTGATCATGTCGGATGACGGCCGCTGCACCGGCGTCGTCGCCTGGAACCTCGACGACGGCACGATCCATCGCTTCTCCGCCAAGATGGTGGTGCTGGCGACCGGCGGTTACGGCCGCGCCTATTTCTCGGCGACCTCGGCGCACACCTGCACCGGTGACGGCGGCGGCATGATCGCGCGTGCCGGCCTGCCGCTGCAGGATATGGAGTTCGTCCAGTTCCACCCGACCGGCATCTACGGCGCGGGCTGCCTGATCACCGAAGGCGCACGCGGCGAAGGCGGTTATCTCGTCAATTCCGAAGGCGAGCGCTTCATGGAGCGTTATGCCCCTTCGGCCAAGGACCTTGCCTCGCGTGACGTCGTTTCGCGCTGCATGACGATGGAAATCCGCGAAGGCCGTGGCGTCGGCAAGAACAAGGACCACATCTTCCTGCACCTCGATCACCTCGATCCGGCGGTCCTGCACGAGCGCCTGCCGGGCATTTCGGAATCGGCCAAGATCTTCGCCGGCGTCGACGTGACGCGCGAGCCGATCCCGGTTCTGCCGACGGTGCACTACAACATGGGTGGCGTGCCGACCAACTACTGGGGCGAGGTCCTGAACGCCGACAGCCAAAACCCGGAGCGCATCGCGCCCGGCCTGATGGCCGTCGGCGAAGCCGGCTGCGCCTCGGTGCACGGCGCCAACCGTCTCGGCTCCAACTCGCTGATCGACCTCGTGGTCTTCGGCCGCGCTGCTGCCATCCGCGCCGGCCAGGTGATCGATCGCAACGAGGCGGTGCCGGAACTCAACAAGGCTGCCTGTGATCGCATCATGGATCGCTTCGACCGCCTGCGTAACGCCAATGGCGGAACGCCGACGGCGGTGCTGCGCGAAAAGATGCAGCGCGCCATGCAGGAAGACGCCGCCGTCTTCCGCACCCAGGAATCGCTGGAATCGGGCTGCAAGCGCATTTCGGCGATCTGGAAGGAACTGCCTGACATCAAGGTCACCGACCGTTCGATGATCTGGAACTCCGACCTCGTCGAGACGCTGGAACTCGAAAACCTCATGGCCAACGCCATCACGACGATCTATGGCGCCGAAGCGCGCAAGGAGAGCCGTGGCTCGCACGCCCGCGAGGACTTCACCGAGGGCCCGCTCGGCGGCCGCGACGACGTCAACTGGCGCAAGCACACGCTCGCCTGGGTGAACGAAGCGGGCGACGTCAAGCTCGACTATCGCCCCGTCCATACCGACCTGATCGCCGAAGGCATTGATCCCAAGAAGATCGAGCCCAAGGCCCGCGTTTATTGAGGTAGATGTTGTCAGCCCAAGCCGTCCCGTTCACCGTTTTGGTAATGGCAGGCGCCTCGACGCTGGCGGGATGCTCGTATCTCTTCAAGAGTGGCGTCGAGGGCAGCTTTACGGAGTCCGGGCGCCCACTTTTGGGTTATGTGACTTCGCGGGACGAAAAGGTACGCGGCGCCCTCGCTCTCGGCTCTGCCGAAAAACAAGAGTGCAGGGGCCGCTACGAGGTAGCACAAGAAGGCACGTCGATATTTGGTTTGTCCATCAAAGACCAGGTCTACCGGGGACAGATCTATTGCCTCGATGGTCGAGTGGGCAACTTCGAGCTAGTTTCGGCGAAAAAGGGACGTACGGGTTCGATCAAAGGTGAAATTGGCGGCAAGGCATTTCAGGCTCATCTGGTCGAACAGAGAGGCGAAGAATGCGACAACGACGAATGCCGTTGGGGCGTGAAGTGGACGTATGAGAGCGAGCGCAGGGATATGCAGACCTACACCAGGGTCGAGGTTGAGCATAAAGCGCGGCTTGGGACGCCAATCACTTCCGACGCAATTTTCTCAGCTAATTTTATGTAAGGACTAAGACAGATGGTTGAACTCGCTCTGCCGAAGAATTCGCAGATGACGGAAGGCAAGGTCTGGCCGAAGCCGCAGGGCGCGACCAACGTTCGCGAATACCGCATCTACCGCTGGAACCCGGACGACGGCGCCAATCCACGCATCGATACCTTCTACATCGATGTCGACGATTGCGGCCCGATGGTGCTCGACGGTCTGCTCTACATCAAGAACAAGATCGACCCGACGCTGACCTTGCGCCGCTCCTGCCGCGAAGGCATCTGCGGCTCCTGCGCCATGAACATCGACGGCACCAACACGCTCGCCTGCACCAAGGGCATGGACGAGGTGAAGGGTGCGGTGAAGGTCTATCCGCTGCCGCACATGCCGGTCGTCAAGGACCTGGTGCCGGACCTCACCAACTTCTACGCCCAGCACCGCTCGATCGAGCCGTGGCTGAAGACGGTGTCGCCGACGCCGGCCAAGGAATGGAAGCAGAGCCACGAGGATCGCCTGAAGCTCGACGGCCTCTACGAGTGCATCCTGTGCGCCTGCTGCTCGACCTCCTGTCCGAGCTATTGGTGGAACGGCGACCGCTACCTCGGCCCGGCCGTGCTGCTGCAGGCCTACCGCTGGCTGATCGATAGCAGAGACGAAGCGACCGGCGAGCGTCTCGACAATCTCGAGGATCCCTTCCGCCTCTATCGCTGCCATACGATCATGAACTGCGCCCAGGCCTGTCCGAAGGGTCTGAACCCGGCGAAGGCGATCGGCGAAATCAAGAAGATGCTGGTCGAACGCCGCGTCTGAGCGACGGCCACAATTTGATTGCGAAAACGGCGGGTCCCTGGTCCGTCGCTTTCATTTCGATCTCGCCGACGGTTCCGGTCGAGCAATCCTCGATTGTGGGATGCATTCTGGCAGGCCGTCGCTCGCAACCTTCTGGTCGGGTCGCATGTGGCGCAGGCCGTCTTGCGCCTGGCCGGACGTTTCAATCCTGCAACAGGTCGCCAGGAATCGTCGTCCCTTGATTTGTCAGGTGGATTTGCTGTATTTCGGCCTATATTATCGCGTTGCATCATGGTTCGCGACACGAACAGGAGTAGGGATATGCGGGTTATTCATGCGGCGGCGGGGCTGGCAGTTGTGCTTGCGCTGACCGGATGCCAGCGGACATCGATGGGCGGTTTCGGTTCCCAGGATGTTTCACCTGCTCCTCTCCAGGCCGCACCCGTTGCGTCGGTTTCCGCAAACCAGCTTCCGGCGCCGAGCGGCAACACGTCGCAATTCCCGGCTGCACCGGCGAGCGGCACGGCTGTTGCCGGCGGCGCGGTTCAGCAGCCCGGCACGCAGGTGGCCGCAGCTGCCGGCGGCGGTCTTGATGTCACCAAGGAATCGATGGTCGGCAACTGGCGCGTATCCAGCGCCGGCTCTTCCTGCGACATGTTCCTGACGCTGACCAATCTCGGCTCCGGCTCGCGCGGCGGTACACGCGGCTGCGCCGGCGAGCTGACGGCGATGGGCTCCTGGGAAGTGGCCGGCAAGCAGGTCGTGCTCAAGGATCGCGCCGGCAACGCCATCGCGCGGCTCTACAAGACGGCCGATGCCCGGTTCGACGGTTCGACCAACGGCGGCCAACCGGTCAGCCTCAGCCGCTGACGCCCCAATCCAGCCCGGTCTCGCACCGGGCTTTTGTTTTCCGGCTCCTCTCGGGTGAGACGTGCTTAATCCTGACGACAGTATCTACCGCAAGCTCGATGCGCTCGTTGCGAGCGGCGAGCGGCAGCGCGATCCGGCGCAGTTTTCGATCGCTCGCCGGTTCGATCACCTTTCCGCCGAGCTGCTCGCCAGCCGCCCATCGCGCAAGACCAATGCGCTCGGCTGGCTGTTTGCCTCGCGCAAGAAGGACCATCCGCCGGTCAAGGGGCTCTACATCCATGGCGGTGTCGGTCGCGGCAAGACCATGCTGATGGACCTGTTCTTCGACACGGTGCCGATCCAGCGCAAGCGCCGGGCCCATTTCCACGAGTTCATGGCCGATGTGCACGAGCGCATCTTCAAGCACCGCCAGAAGCTCAAGAACGGTGAAACGAAACAGGCTGATCCGATCCCGCCGGTTGCCTCAGAGCTCTTCGGCGAGGCGCGACTGCTCTGCTTTGACGAGTTCACGGTGACCGATATCGCCGACGCGATGATCCTTGGGCGGCTGTTCGGTGAACTCTTCGCCAAGGGCTGCGTGCTGATTGCTACCTCCAACGTTGCACCCGACGATCTCTATCGCGACGGGCTTAACCGCGGGCTCTTCCTGCCGTTCATCGATCTGCTCAAGGCGAATACCGAGATCATCTCGCTCGACACCGATACCGACTACCGACTGACCAAGACCGACGGCAGTCCGGTCTGGCTGTCGCCACTTGGGTCCGACGCGGATGCGGCGATGGCGCGGGCCTGGGCGAGCGAGACCCGCAATGCGCTGGTTGCTCCCGCCGAGGTGCCGCGCAAGGGCCGCAAGATCTCCGTGCCTGCCGCTTCCGGCAAGAGCGCCCGCTTCAATTTCTCCGACCTTTGCCAGCAGCCGCTCGGCGCTGCCGACTATCTGGCGATCCTCGAACGCTACTCGACGATCTTCGTCGACCACATACCGCAACTCGGGCCGCATATGCGCAATGAAACCAAGCGCTTCATCCTGCTCGTCGACACGCTCTACGATAACGGCGCCCGGCTTTTCGCCTCGGCAGCCGCCGAGCCGCAGAATTTGCTGACGCAAAAGAAGGGGACCGAAGGCTTCGAATTTGATCGTACGGTGTCGCGCCTGATCGAGATGCAAAGCGAGGAATATGCCGCCGCGCACCCTGCAAATGTTGCGATTTCGTGACGCAGTTGTGACGGAAATTCTTACGTTTACGTAAGAATTTTATGATCTAACCGATTGAAATTACTTCATCAAAAAGTATCGATTGATATTTTAACGATTGCCGTTTAATGGCTTCCGCGAAGGTTTGGCGTTTGCCGCGTTTCAGGCCTCGATCATATTGGGATCACAAAGGAAGCACTTTCATGGCTCGCAACAAGATCGCACTTATCGGTTCAGGGATGATTGGTGGCACGCTGGCGCATCTCGCCGGCCTGAAGGAACTGGGCGACATCGTCCTCTTCGACATCGCCGACGGCATCCCGCAGGGCAAGGGCCTCGACATCGGCCAGTCCTCCCCGGTCGAAGGCTTCGACGTGAACCTGACCGGTGCCAGCGACTACGCCGCCATTGAAGGCGCCGATGTCTGCATCGTCACCGCCGGCGTCGCCCGCAAGCCGGGCATGAGCCGCGACGATCTTCTCGGCATCAACCTCAAGGTCATGGAACAGGTTGGCGCCGGCATCAAGAAGTATGCTCCGAACGCCTTCGTCATCTGCATCACCAACCCGCTCGACGCCATGGTCTGGGCGCTGCAGAAGTTCTCCGGCCTGCCGAAGAACAAGGTCGTCGGCATGGCCGGCGTTCTCGACAGCGCGCGCTTCCGCCTGTTCCTCTCCCAGGAATTCAACGTTTCGGTCCAGGACGTCACCGCCTTCGTTCTCGGCGGTCACGGCGACACCATGGTGCCGCTCGCCCGCTACTCGACCGTTGCCGGCATTCCGCTGACCGACCTCGTGCAGATGGGCTGGGTCACCAAGGAGCGCCTCGAAGAAATCATCCAGCGCACCCGTGACGGCGGCGCCGAAATCGTTGGTCTGCTCAAGACCGGTTCGGCCTACTACGCCCCGGCCGCTTCGGCGATCGAGATGGCCGAAGCCTACCTCAAGGACAAGAAGCGCGTTCTGCCCTGCGCCGCGCACCTGACCGGCCAGTACGGCGTCAAGGACATGTATGTCGGCGTTCCGACCGTCATCGGTGCTGGCGGTGTCGAGCGCATCATCGAGATCGATCTCAACAAGGCCGAGAAGGAAGCGTTCGACAAGTCGGTCGCTTCGGTCGCCGGTCTTTGCGAAGCCTGCATCGGCATTGCGCCGAGCCTCAAGCAGTAGTCGCCTCCCGTCGGGCGGGCGCTCGCATCCACCCGACCTCTTTGTTTTTGCCGCATTGGTGCGGGTAGGTGCCCCACCTGCCCGCACAATGCTCCAGACAGGAAAAACACCATGAACATTCATGAATATCAGGCCAAGGCTCTCCTGAAGAGCTATGGCGCACCGGTCGCGGAAGGTGTCGCGATCTTCTCCGCCGACGAGGCAGAAGCTGCTGCCAAGTCGCTGCCGGGCCCGCTTTACGTGGTCAAGAGCCAGATCCATGCCGGCGGCCGCGGCAAGGGCAAGTTCAAGGAACTTTCCGCCGACGCCAAGGGCGGTGTTCGTCTTGCCTTCTCGATCGATGAAGCCAAGTCTCACGCCAAGGAAATGCTCGGCAACACGCTCGTCACCGCCCAGACCGGCCCGGCCGGCAAGCAGGTGAACCGCCTCTACATCGAGGACGGCGCCGACATCGAGCGCGAACTCTATCTGTCGCTGCTCGTCGACCGCTCGGTCGGCCAGGTTGCCTTCGTCGTTTCGACCGAAGGCGGCATGGACATCGAGGCTGTTGCGCACGACACGCCGGAAAAGATCGTCAACGTCGCGATCAACCCGGAAGCCGGCGTCACCGCCGCTGATCTCGCCAAGCTCACCGCGGCGCTGAAGCTCGACGGTGAAGCCAAGGCCGACGCCGAAAAGCTCTTCCCGATCCTCTACAAGGCCTTTGTCGAGAAGGACATGAGCCTGCTCGAGATCAACCCGCTGATCGTCATGAAGAACGGCCGCATGCGCGTTCTCGATGCCAAGGTTTCGTTCGACGGCAACGCGCTCTTCCGCCACGACGACATCAAGGCACTGCGCGACGAAACCGAAGAAGACGCCAAGGAAATCGAGGCCTCCAAGTGGGATCTCGCCTATGTGGCGCTCGACGGCAACATCGGCTGCATGGTCAACGGCGCTGGCCTTGCCATGGCGACGATGGACATCATCAAGCTTTACGGCAAGGAGCCGGCGAACTTCTGTGACGTCGGCGGCGGCGCCGGCAAGGAGAAGGTCGCGGCAGCCTTCAAGATCATCACGGCCGACCCGAAGGTCGAGGGCATCCTCGTCAACATCTTCGGCGGCATCATGAAGTGCGATGTCATCGCTGAAGGCGTCGTTGCGGCCGTACAGGAAGTCGGCCTCAAGGTTCCGCTGGTCGTTCGTCTCGAAGGCACGAATGTCGAGCTTGGCAAGAAGATCCTGAACGAATCCGGCCTGGCGATTACCGCCGCCGACGATCTGGACGATGCTGCCAAGAAGATCGTCGCCGCGATCAACGGCTAACTGAAGGACCAGACCACATGTCGATTCTCGTCAACAAGAACACCAAGGTCCTCGTTCAGGGCCTGACCGGCAAGACCGGCACCTTCCATACCGAACAGGCGCTCGCCTATTACGGCACGCAGATGGTCGGTGGCATCCACCCGAAGAAGGGCGGCGAAACCTGGACCGGCTCCAAGGGCGAAAGCCTGCCGATCTTCGCCTCGGTTGCCGAAGGCCGTGAAAAGACCGGTGCGGACGCATCCGTGATCTACGTTCCGCCGGCAGGTGCCGCGGACGCGATCATCGAGGCGATCGATGCGGAAATCCCGTTCATCACCTGCATCACCGAAGGCATCCCGGTTGCCGACATGGTGCGCGTCAAGGCTCGCCTCGACCGCTCCAAGTCGCGCCTGCTTGGCCCGAACTGCCCCGGTATCCTGACGCCGGAAGAATGCAAGATCGGCATCATGCCGGGCTCGATCTTCCGCAAGGGTTCGGTCGGCATCGTCTCGCGCTCCGGTACGCTGACCTATGAAGCCGTGTTCCAGACCTCCAACGAGGGCCTCGGCCAGACGACGGCTGTCGGCATCGGCGGCGACCCGGTCAAGGGCACCGAGTTCATCGACGTGCTCGAGATGTTCCTGGCGGACGAAGCCACGACCTCGATCATCATGATCGGCGAAATCGGCGGCTCGGCCGAAGAAGATGCGGCGCAGTTCCTCATCGACGAGGCCAAGAAGGGCCGCAAGAAGCCGATGGCCGGCTTCATCGCGGGCCGTACCGCGCCGAAGGGCCGCACCATGGGTCACGCCGGCGCCGTCGTTTCCGGCGGCAAGGGTGATGCCGAATCCAAGATCGCAGCGATGGAGCAGGCAGGCATCCGCGTGTCGCCGTCGCCGGCCCGTCTCGGCAAGACGCTGGTCGAAGTCCTCAAGGGCTGATCCTGAACAAGGCAGCCGGAGCTGGCCAGTTCAGCCCCGGCGCCGCACTTGCGATGCAAGCATGGCGCAGACCTTGCGCCGAACGAACATGAACGACCGGGAACACCCGGCAACCCAACTTCAGTCAGGAGGCGGACAGAAAACGTCCGCGTGAGACCATGACAAGGCAAGAGGCCAACGAGCAATTCCAGCTCACTTCCTTTCTGGACGGCGCCAACGCCGCCTATATCGAGCAGCTCCAAGCACGCTATGAAACGGATCCGGCGTCCGTGTCGCCCGAATGGCAGGCCTTCTTCAAGGCGCTCGCCGACCGGCCGGAAGATGTGGTGAAGGCAGCCAAGGGCGCCTCCTGGAAAAAGAACAACTGGCCGATCCCGGCCAATGGCGAACTGGTCTCGGCGCTCGATGGCGACTGGGGCACGGTCGAAAAGGTCATCGAAAAGAAGGTCAAGGCGAAGGTTGAAGAAGCCGCCGCCGCTGCCGGCACGCCCGCAAGCGCTGCGGATATCCAGCAGGCGACCCGCGATTCGGTTCGCGCCATCATGATGATCCGCGCCTACCGCGCCCGTGGCCACCTGCATGCCAAGCTCGACCCGCTGGGCCTCGCCGCTCCGGTCGAGGACTACAACGAGCTTTCGCCTTCGAACTACGGGTTCGAGGAAAAGGATCTCGACCGCAAGATCTTCATCGACAACGTGCTCGGCCTCGAATACGCGACCGCGCGCGAGATGGTCGAAATCCTCGAGCGCACCTACTGCTCGACGATCGGCGTCGAATTCATGCACATGTCCAACCCGGAAGAGAAGGCCTGGATCCAGGAACGCATCGAAGGGCCGGACAAGGGCGTCGACTTCACGCCTGAAGGCAAGAAGGCCATCCTGCAGAAGCTGATCGAGGCCGAAGGCTTCGAGCAGTTCATCGACGTCAAGTACAAGGGCACCAAGCGCTTCGGTCTTGACGGCGGCGAGTCGCTGATCCCGGCGCTCGAGCAGATCATCAAGCGCGGCGGCCAGGAAGGCCTGAAGGAAATCGTTCTCGGCATGGCCCACCGCGGCCGTCTGAACGTGCTGTCGCAGGTGATGGCGAAGCCCCACCGCGCCATCTTCCACGAGTTCAAGGGCGGCTCCTACGCGCCTGACGACGTCGAAGGTTCGGGTGACGTGAAGTACCACCTCGGTGCCTCCTCCGACCGCGAATTCGACGGCAACAAGGTTCACCTGTCGCTGACGGCAAACCCGTCGCACCTTGAAATCGTCAACCCGGTTGTCATGGGCAAGGCCCGCGCCAAGCAGGACCAGATGGCGACCGTCTTTGAAGGCGACATCATTCCGCTTCGCGAGCGCTCGAAGGTCATGCCGCTCCTGCTGCATGGCGACGCCGCCTTCGCCGGCCAGGGTGTCATTGCCGAAATCCTCGGCCTCTCCGGTCTGCGCGGCCACCGCGTTGCCGGCACGGTGCACGTCATCATCAACAACCAGATCGGCTTCACCACCAATCCGGCCTTCTCGCGCTCGTCGCCCTATCCGTCCGACGTCGCCAAGATGATCGAAGCGCCGATCTTCCACGTCAACGGCGACGATCCGGAAGGCGTCGTCTACGCGGCCAAGATCGCGACCGAATTCCGGATGAAGTTCCACAAGCCGGTCGTCATCGACATGTTCTGCTACCGTCGCTTCGGCCACAACGAAGGTGACGAGCCGGCGTTCACGCAGCCGAAGATGTACAAGGTCATCCGCGCCCACAAGACGGTCGTCCAGCTCTATTCGGACCGGCTGATCTCCGAGGGCCTGATCACCGAAGGCGAAGTCGAGAAGATGAAGGCCGACTGGCGCGCCCATCTCGAGCAGGAGTTCGAGGCAGGCCAGTCCTACAATCCGAACAAGGCTGACTGGCTCGACGGCGCCTGGTCGGGCCTGCGCTCGGCCGACAACCAGGACGAGCAACGTCGTGGCAAGACCTCGGTGCCGATGAAGCAGCTGAAGGAAGTCGGCCGCAAGATCTCCGAGATCCCGGCAGGTTTCAGCGCACACCGCACGATCCAGCGCTTCATGGAAAACCGCGCCAACATGATCCAGACCGGCGAGGGCGTCGACTGGGCCATGGCCGAAGCGCTCGCTTTCGGCACGCTCGTCACCGAAGGCACCAAGATCCGCCTGTCCGGTCAGGACTGCGAACGCGGCACCTTCTCGCAGCGCCATTCCGTGCTCTACGATCAACAGAGCGAAGAGCGCTACATCCCGCTTGCCAACCTGTCGCCGACCCAGGCCCGCTACGAAGTCATCAACTCGATGCTTTCGGAAGAGGCGGTTCTCGGCTTCGAATACGGTTACTCGCTTGCCCGTCCGAATGCGCTCACCCTCTGGGAAGCCCAGTTCGGCGACTTCGCCAACGGTGCACAGGTCGTCTTCGACCAGTTCATCTCGTCGGGCGAACGCAAGTGGCTGCGCATGTCGGGTCTCGTCTGCCTGCTGCCGCACGGCTATGAAGGCCAGGGTCCGGAGCACTCCTCCGCCCGCCTCGAACGCTTCCTGCAGCTCTGCGCCGAAGACAACATGCAGGTCGCCAACGTCACGACGCCGGCGAACTACTTCCACATCCTGCGCCGTCAGGTGAAGCGCGACTTCCGCAAACCGCTGGTGCTGATGACGCCGAAGTCGCTGCTGCGCCACAAGCGTGCGGTCTCCAGCCTGTCGGAAATGGCCGGCGAGAGCTCGTTCCACCGCCTGCTGTGGGACGATGCGGAAGTGATCAAGGATGGTCCGATCAAGCTGCAGAAGGACTCGAAGATCCGTCGCGTCGTGCTCTGCTCGGGCAAGGTCTACTACGACCTGCTCGAAGAACGCGAAAAGCGCGGCATCGACGACATCTACCTGCTGCGCGTCGAACAGCTTTATCCGTTCCCGGCCAAGGCGCTGATCAACGAGCTCAGCCGCTTCCGCAACGCGGAGATGGTCTGGTGCCAGGAAGAGCCGAAGAACATGGGTGCCTGGTCGTTCATCGACCCGTATCTCGAGTGGGTTCTCGCCCATATCGACGCCAAGTATCAGCGCGTGCGCTACACCGGTCGTCCGGCTGCCGCATCGCCGGCGACGGGCCTGATGTCGAAGCACCTGGCGCAGCTTGCCGCCTTCCTCGAGGACGCGCTGGGGGGCTGATGCTCCCCTCGCTCTGAGCCAATCGAAACAGATATCTGATCAACGGAACAAAAATCATGGCAACAGAAATCCGCGTTCCCACCCTCGGCGAATCCGTCAGCGAAGCGACCGTCGGTACCTGGTTCAAGAAGGTCGGCGACGCCATCAAGGCCGATGAACCCCTGCTCGAACTCGAAACCGACAAGGTGACGATCGAAGTGCCGGCGCCGGCCGCAGGCACGCTTTCCGAAATCGTCGCGCAGGCTGGCGAGACCGTCGGCCTCGGCGCGCTGCTTGGCCAGATCGCCGCCGGTGCTGCTGGCGCCGCGGCCGCCGCCCCGGCTGCTGCTGAAAAGAAGGCCGAGCCGGCCGCTGCCGCTCCGGCGGCCCCGGCTGCTGCTGCGGCACCCGCTGCCTCGTCCATGCCGCCGGCACCGTCCGCCGGCAAGCTGCTGGCCGAAAACAACCTGCCGGCCGACCAGATCGACGGTTCGGGCAAGCGTGGCCAGGTGTTGAAGGGTGACGTGCTTGCAGCCGTTGCCAAGGGCATCTCGACGCCGGCCGCATCCGAGCCGGTCAAGGTTCAGGCTCGTGCGCCGTCGACGGCCGAAGACGTCGTTCGCGAAGAGCGCGTGAAGATGACCCGCCTGCGCCAGACGATCGCCCGCCGCCTCAAGGACGCGCAGAACACCGCTGCCATGCTCACCACCTACAACGAGGTGGACATGAGCGCCGTCATGTCGCTGCGCAACAAGTACAAGGACATCTTTGAAAAGAAGCATGGCGTGAAGCTCGGCTTCATGGGCTTCTTCACCAAGGCCGTCACCCATGCGCTGAAGGAAATCCCGGCCGTCAACGCCGAGATCGATGGCACCGACATCATCTACAAGAACTACTGCCACATCGGCGTCGCCGTCGGCACGGACAAGGGTCTTGTCGTTCCGATCGTTCGCGATGCCGACCAGATGTCGATCGCCGAGATCGAGAAGGACATCGGCCGCCTCGGCAAGGCTGCCCGTGACGGCGCGCTGTCGATGGCCGACATGCAGGGCGGCACCTTCACCATCTCGAACGGTGGTGTCTACGGCTCGCTGATGTCGTCGCCGATCCTGAATGCGCCGCAGTCGGGCATCCTCGGCATGCACAAGATCCAGGAGCGTCCGGTCGCCATCGGCGGCCAGGTCGTCATCCGTCCGATGATGTACCTCGCGCTCTCCTACGATCACCGCATCGTTGATGGCAAGGAAGCGGTGACCTTCCTCGTGCGCGTCAAGGAAAGCCTCGAGGATCCGGAACGTCTGGTTCTTGACCTCTAATTGCCAAACTGAGCGGGGGCGCCCTGGCGCCCCCGTCGATTGCCGAGTGTTTCGGCTGCCGCGACGGTAAGTCGTCGCCAACCGGCTTTGCCGCGGAGCCCGCCCCTTCGGGGTTGTCAGACTGATCTGGATTGTGCCTGATATTTGCGAGGGGTGATGGAAGCTGCAGAAGCGTCGACGGAAATCTGGGTGCTCGGCTGGAGCGCCGTGTTTCTTCTCGTGCATATCATCGTGCAGGCGACGTCGCTCGACCTCGCCCACGACCTTGGTTTCAAGTACCTGCTCGGTCCGCGTGACGAGCAGAAGGTCCCAAAGAGCATCATTGCAGGACGGTTGCTGCGCTCGCTGCGCAACATGCTGGAGACCTATCCGGTGTTCGTCGCGCTGGCGCTCGCGCTGGTGGTGACGGGCAAGACCGGTGGTCTCGGCGCGACGGGCGCCGTGACCTGGCTGATTGCGCGCATCGTCTACACTCTGCTCTATGTGGCCGGTGTTCCCGTGCTGCGCACGCTCGTCTGGTTCGTGTCGATCATCGCGCTTGTGCTGATGATCGTGCAACTGATGGCGTAGCCGCGCAGCCCGCGGAAGCAAGAGGAGACCATCCAATGGCATTCGGGCCCAATGTCCCGCCGATCCAGGCGCATATCTGCGTCAAGGACGGACTTGCAGCCATCGCCTTCTACGAGAAGGCTCTCGGTGCGGTGAACACGTTCCACGCGATGGCAGAGGATGGCAAACGCGTCATGCACGCCAACCTTGCCATCTATGGCGGCGAGGTGATGCTGCATGACGAGTTTCCCGAATTCGGTGGCAGCGTGATGTCGCCGGTGACGATCGGCGGCACGGGCGTGGCGATCAGCATCAACCTGCCGAAGCCTGAAGACGTCGATGCGGCCCATGCAAAGGCCATAGCCGCCGGAGCATCGACACTGCTGGAGCCGCAGGATACCTTCTGGCACGCACGCTACGCGCGCATAAAAGATCCCTTCGGCCACGTCTGGGCCTTCAACGCACCGGTCGCACAATCATGAGCCAATACCTCCTGGAACTCGCATCGCTGATGGCGATCTTTGCTTTCGCCATCGTCTCTCCCGGCGCCGACCTTGCGATGGTCATGCGCCAGTCGATCGTGCATGGTCGCCGCCCGGCGATCATCACGTCCTTCGGCATTGGCACGTCGCTGATGTTCCATGTGACTTACACGATCCTCGGCCTCGGGCTGATCATTTCGCAGTCGATCTACCTCTTCAACATCGTCAAATGGTGCGGTGTCGCTTACCTGATCTATATCGGCATCAAGGCGCTGCGTGCCGGCCAGACCGAGATCAAGGTTGAACGCTCGCAGGGCAATGAACAGGCCAAAGGCCAGTCGGCCGCCAAGGCGTTCGGCCTCGGCTTTGCCGCCAATGCGCTCAACCCGAAGCCGGTGTTCTTCTTCCTGTCGATCTTCTCGACCGTCGTCAGTGCGCACACACCGATCCTGATCAAGTTCGGCTATGGCCTGGTCATGGCGACATGCCTGATCCTCTGGTTTGTCGGCGTCAGCCTGTTCATGACGACGCCACGCATGCGCGCAGCCTTCACCCGCGCCAGCAAGTGGATCGATCGTGCCAGCGGCGTTGTCTTCATCGCCCTCGGTCTCAAGCTCGCGACGGAGAAGGCTGCCTGATCATGGTTTCCGGTCGCCTCGTCCTGATCCTGTTGGCAAGCGCGCTCGCAGCCCCCGCAGTCGCTGCCGACTGCAAGCAGTCGCATGCGATCTACGCCGATCGTGACGGCGGCTACGAGTTGCGCTTCGAGCCGGTCGGTTCGGCAAGTGCGGTGACCAGCAACCACTTCAAGGTGGCGGTTCTGAAGCCCGGCCTGTTGCTCGACGGCGTGGTGATGCCGGCGGGCGAGCCGGAGCGGGCGACGGGCCTGATCATGCACAATTGCCCGGAAGGGGACGCGACCGGCGAGGAGCTGCGCGCCTGCACTGTGTGGCAGGGCGTCGTCTATGCGCTCGACAAGGCGGGTGCGGTCAGCGAGATCCCCGCCGAGACCGAGCTGGCCGCGCCGCAGCTGCTGCTTCCCGATTTCGGACCTTCCCTCAGGGCATCGAGTGCCTGGGGCAAGGGCAAGGCCGAAGTCGACAGCTGGGATTCCTTCGTGCTTAAGGGATGCGCCGCATGAGCCAAAACCCTGTTCTCCTTGTGACCGGCGGCAGCCGCGGCATCGGTGCTGCCGTCTGCCTTGGCGCTGCAAAAGCCGGCTGGCGCGTCGCGGTCAACTTTGCCACCAACCGAGACGCGGCCGATGCGGTTGTCGATGCGATCAAGTCGGTTGGCGGTGAAGCGATCGCTGTTCAGGGCGACGTCGGCTCGGAGGCGGATATCCAGGCGATCTTTGCCGCTGTCGATGCGGCTTTCGGTCGGCTGGATGGCCTCGTCAACAATGCCGGTATCGTCGGCCAGACGGCGCGCGTGGACGAAATGTCCGTTGATCGGCTCGAGCGCATGTTCCGCATCAACATCACCGGCTCCATCCGCTGTGCTGCCGAAGCCGTTCGCCGCATGTCGACGCGCTACGGCGGCAAGGGCGGCGTCATCGTCAACATCTCCTCGATGGCTGCCGTGCTCGGCTCGTCGGCGCAATATGTCGACTACGCCGCCTCGAAGGGTGCGATCGACACTTTCACCATTGGCCTTTCGCGCGAGGTGGCTGCCGAAGGCATTCGCGTCAACGCGATCCGGCCCGGCATCATCGATACCGAGATCCATGCCTCCGGCGGCTTGCCGGACAGGGCGCGCGATCTCGCCCACACCATTCCCGTCCAGCGACCCGGCACTGCCGAGGAAGTCGCTGACGCGGTTCTCTATCTCCTGTCGGACAAGGCGACTTATGTGACGGGAGCAATTCTCAATGTCAGCGGCGGGCGGTAACCGCCCCTGAAGGAAGGATATTCAAATGGCATATGATCTCATCGTTATCGGCAGCGGCCCCGGCGGCTATGTCTGCGCCATCAAGGCGGCCCAGCTCGGCCTGAAGGTGGCCGTCGTCGAAAAGCGCGCCACCTATGGCGGTACCTGCCTCAACATCGGCTGCATCCCTTCAAAGGCGCTGCTGCATGCCTCCGAGATGTTCCACCAGGTCGCTCACGGCGTCGACGCGCTCGGCGTCGAGGTTGCCGCGCCGAAGCTGAACCTCGAAAAAATGATGGCGCACAAGGATGCGACCGTTAAGGCTAACGTCGACGGCGTGTCGTTCCTGTTCAAGAAGAACAAGATCGACGGCATCCAGGGCACCGGCAAGGTTCTCGGCCAGGGCAAGGTTTCCGTCACCAACGACAAGGGCGAGGAGCAGATCCTCGAGACCAAGAACATCGTGATCGCCACCGGCTCCGACGTTGCCGGCATTCCGGGCGTTCAGGTCGACATCGACGAGAAGGTCATCATCTCGTCCACGGGCGGCATTGCGCTTGAAAAGGTGCCGGCCAACATGATCGTCGTCGGCGGCGGTGTCATCGGCCTCGAGCTTGGCTCGGTCTGGGCCCGTCTCGGCGCCAAGGTCACGGTCGTTGAGTATCTCGACACCATTCTCGGCGGCATGGACGGCGACGTCGCCAAGCAGTTCCAGCGCATGCTCGCCAAGCAAGGCATGGAGTTCAAGCTCGGCGCCAAGGTGACCGGCGTCGTCAAGGACGGCAAGGGCGCCAAGGTGACCTACGAGCCGGTCAAGGGCGGCGACGCCCAGACGCTCGAAGCCGATGTCGTGCTGATCGCCACCGGCCGCAAGCCCTACACCGACGGCCTCGGCCTCGATAAGGCCGGCGTCGTCATGGACCAGCGCGGCCGGGTCGAGATCGACCATCACTTCCAGACGAGCGTTGCCGGCATCTACGCGATCGGCGACGTCGTGCGCGGCCCGATGCTCGCCCACAAGGCGGAAGACGAAGGTGTGGCGGTTGCGGAAATCCTCGCAGGCCAGGCCGGCCACGTGAACTACGACGTCATCCCGAGTGTCGTCTACACCCAGCCGGAAGTCGCCTCCGTCGGCAAGACCGAGGAAGAGCTGAAGGCTGCAGGCGTCGCCTACAAGGTCGGCAAGTTCCCGTTCACCGCCAACGGCCGTGCGCGCGCCATGCTCGCCACCGACGGCTTCGTCAAGATCCTTGCCGACAAGGAAACCGACCGCGTTCTCGGCGGCCACATCGTCGGCTTCGGCGCCGGCGAGATGATCCACGAGATCGCCGTGCTGATGGAATTCGGCGGTTCGTCGGAAGATCTCGGCCGCACCTGCCACGCGCATCCGACCATGTCGGAAGCGGTCAAGGAAGCGGCACTTTCGACCTTCTTCAAGCCGATCCACATGTGATGAGTTTTTGGAGGGGGCTGCGGCAAGCGGCCCCCTTTTGCCAGCCGCACGCTTGCAACGTGCTGGTTGTTGTCGTGGCGCGTTTCGCCTGTACAGCGTCAACGTTAGCTGACATTGCAGCCGCTGGTCTTTCCTGTCAGACGCCGGCGATCGCTTACTCTTCAGAAGCAGACCTGAGCGCGTGGAAGCGCTCTTCAAACTCGCGCCTGAGGCTGCGTCGCGCCTCGGCCGCCCGCTGTCGACGCTTGCGGTCGGCAGTGTCGGTGACCAGCGCAGGCACGGGTGTCGGTGTGCCTTCGGCATCGACGGCAACCATGGTGAAATAACAGGAATTGGTATGGCGCCGTTCGCCGCTCCGGATGTTTTCCGCCTCGACCCGGATGCCGATCTCCATCGAGGTGCGGCCGGCATTGTTGACGGCGGCGCGGAAGGTGACGAGTTCGCCGACGAGGATCGGCTGGCGGAAGGTCACCTGGTCGACCGAGAGCGTCACGGCATATTGCTGCGAATAGCGCGAGGCGCAGGAGAACGCCACGCGATCGAGCAGATTGAGCAACGCTCCGCCATGGACCTTGCCGCTGAAGTTCGCCATGTCGGGCGTCATCAACACGACCATCTCGAGTTCGCGCGGGTCATGGCTGGTTTCCATGGGTCACCTCCTGCCTGGATGTTGTTTGCGACGTCTGGTCAGAGTTATGCGAGCTTGTCGCCACGAAGGGAAGGGCCGGTGCGCCGGCGGGTGTCCGATTGATCCGGCAGGCGGGGTGTGACGATTGGCCCGAGGGCTGCGACAAGGGGCGCCCTGTGCAGCGACGGCCGAGGGCGCGATCATGCTCTTTTCTACATGGGAACCGGTGCCGATGCGACAGGAGGGAATATGAAACCGAGAGCCGTGGCCGTCTCCTTGCCGAATCCGCATCTCCCGGGTGCCGACTGGGCCGACCGCTTCGAGCTGGCCCTCGATGGCAAAGGCATGACTGCGGCGCAGGCCGCTGAATTGTCGCTTGGCCGTTCGCCGCGATGGGTCCGCGACCTGCTTCGCCTGCGCAATCGCATGGTTTCTGCCGTCGGACTGAAAGCGGCGGCGCCGAGGCCGGGACGGTTCGGACTGGTCGGAGCATTTCCGGTGTTGTCCAAGAGCGACGACGAAGTGGTGCTTGGTTTTGACGACAAGCATCTCGATTTTCGCATTGTCGTCGATGTCAGGGCCGGTTCTTCGGTCAACCAGATCGTTGGCGTCACGACCCTGATCCGCCGTCACAACGCGCTGGGGCGCGTGTATCTGGCGGCAGTCATGCCCTTCCACAAGATGATCGTGCCGACTCTCATGGGTGGGTTGCGGTAAGCAGCCGCTAAGACCAGATCATTCGAAATGAAACGGTTGCCGACGCAAAACCTCTTCCCACTTTTACTGGCATTGCTTCAGTCGGCGCGGGTGACGGTGAAGCCCTTTGCGCGCAACAGTTCGACGAGACCTTCCTTGCCCGGCAGGTGCAGCGCGCCGACGGCCATGAAGGCCCCGCCGTCCTTCAGGATCGGCTCGGCGCGCGTCGCCATCGTCTTGTTCCGGTCGATGATGATGCGCTGCTCGAAATCGGCGTAGCCGAAATCCTGGCTCGATGCGGTCTCGGAGACGGACTTCATCATCGGCATGATCATGCCGGTGTCACCGGCGAGATAGAGGTCCGTCGTCGTCGCGAGCACGTCGTCGATCGCCTTGCCGAGTGCCAAGGTCTCGATCAGCGCCTGCAAGTGCATCTCGGTTGGCAGGGAGTCCATGGCTGATAGTTGTTCGATAAGGGACTCGAGGCCCTTCAGCGTCTTGCCCTGGTTTACCGCGTCCTCGGCAAGCTTCTTGTCGAGGAAGGATGCGCCCGCTGCCTTGCGGCTGATCTCGCAGGCAGGCAGCGCGACGAAGCTGGCAATCATCCAGGGTTTCATCCGGGCGACCAGCGTCAGCGGAATGCCGCGCTGCTTGAGGCCGCTCTCCAACCGCTTCTGATCTTCGGGTGTGAGGAAATCGGCAATCGTCTTGTTGTCCGGGAACATCGTCAGGTCGGGCCGCATCAGGATCGCTGCGGCTGACTTCTTCTCGTCGATGATTTCGTCCGATTCGACGATGACCGTCGACGCTGCTGCAAAGGCGGCCGGCGCCTCTGCCGGCAGCGCCAGAACGCGCGGGTCGGTGACATGCATGGTGCCGAGCAGCCAGGACGGCGCGATACCGTCCTTCTCGACTTTCCAGAAGATACCCTTGCCATTGGGGACGGCGGCCGCTTCCGCCTCAAGGCTTGCGAGCTTCGCCGGGTCCGACTTGCCGAGAGCGGTCAGGACATTTTCGCCGCCGCAGGCCTCAACCTCGGTCGCGCCAGCGTCGCTCACAAAGAGGAGCGCCGTGATGAGGCAGGCAGCGAGAACGACGTGCAGCAAGGCGATCAACCACAAGGCGCCGTCGGCTGCCTTGGTCGCCAGGTTTCGCAGGTCTCGGGCTGGTCTCGCAAAGGCGGTCATCGTGTTTCCCCGGCAATCGGACGGTCGCTATCCGACCCTATGCCCGGGCCGGTCACGGCTTCCTTAATGGGAATGGTTAATCCACTGCTTCGCCGAAAATCAGGCGCGCGGATGGGCGCGATCATAGATATCGAGAAGCCGGGCGGAATCGACGCCGGTATAGACCTGGGTCGTCGACAGGCTGGCATGGCCGAGCAGTTCCTGGATGGTCCTGAGGTCGCCGCCACCGGCAAGAAGATGGGTAGCGAAGGAGTGGCGCAGCGCATGCGGTGTTGCCGTGTCAGGCAGGCCAAGCGCGCCGCGCAGTTTTTGCATCTCGCGCTGGATGATCGCCGGCTGCAGCTTGGCGCCGCGCGCACCGCGAAACATCGGCGCGTCCGCCGCGATCTGATAGGGGCAGAGCTTGAGATAGGTGGCGACGGCGGCGTGCGCAGCATCGATCAACGGCACGATGCGGGTCTTGTCGCCCTTGCCGACGACGCGCAGCGACGTGGATGCGCCGGCAAAATCGCCCGGTGTGAGCCCGAGCGCTTCGGAAATGCGCAGGCCGCAGCCGTAAAGCAGGGTCAGCACCGCGGCGTTGCGCGCGGCAATCCAGGGCTCCTCGGCAAGCTGGGCGTCCGCGGTCACGACGTTGAGCGCCTCGCGATCGGTGAGCGGCTTCGGCAGCGATTTCGGTTGCTTCGGCGAGCGCACGGCGGCGGCACCAGCAGCGTTCGCCAGGCCATTGCGCTCGAGGAAGCGCAAGAACGAGCGCAGCCCGGCAAGTCCTCGGCCGAGCGTGCGAGCGCCGGCGCCCGCCTTGCGACGCTGCGCAAGGAAACCGCGCAGATCGGCCGGACGCAAGGCCCTGATATCGGCGAGCCGCGGCGGCCCGGCGAGGTGGCCGGTCAGAAATGTCAGGAACTGGCGGGTGTCGCGTTCATAGGCTTCGACCGTCTTGTCCGAAAGGCGGCGTTCCCGCGTGAGCCCGTCGAGCCAACGCTTGCGCTCGGCAAGCAGCTCCGGATGGCCGATGACGATGAGCTCATTCATGGTCGATTCCCAGGATAGTCCAGTCGCGACAATGCCCTGACGCATCTTAGGTTTTTGCTAATGCGCCCTTGGAATCTGTCATTCTTCGATCATATAGAATTGCGATGGTCAGCCGGAAAGAATCGGATCGGACTATGGCGGGACGGGATTCGGTGAACGGAATCGCGCATTTTGCTGAAGTAATCGCCCTGGTCTCACAGGGAAAGCCTGGCCACATCGTCGACACCTTGATCGCAGAGCGCGGACAGCGCCTCGTCAAGAGTCCGCTATGGCCCGCGATGCGGCCCTTTCTCTACACATTGTTGAACTACCGCAAGGCGCACGAGTTTGCCGATGCGGTCGCCAACATGCCGGGCTTCCAGGCCTTCGAACATTTGAGTTCGCTGCTGTCGCTGGATGTACGCGTCGACCGGGCCGAGCGCATTCCGGCCAAGGGCGGTTTCCTGCTCGTCAGCAACCACCCGACCGGCATTGCCGACGGCATCGCCGTCTTCGATCTGCTCAAGGCGCGGCGACCGGACATGATGTTCTTCGCCAACCGCGACGCCATCCGCGTCAATCCGCGCTTCGTCGAAATGGTCATTCCGGTCGAGTGGCGCGAGGAGCACAAGAGCAAGCTGAAGGCCCGCGAAACCCTGCAGGTTACCAACCGGGCGATCGGCGAAGGCAAGGCAACGGTGCTGTTTCCCTCCGGTCGCATCGCCTACTGGGCCGACGGGCGCCTCAACGAGCGGCCGTGGAAGACGTCGGCGGTCGGGTTTGCCCGCAAGTACGGCTTGCCGATTCTCCCCGTGCATATGAGCGCGCGCAATTCCGGCCTGTTCTACTGGTTTGCCAAGTGGTCGACCGAGCTGCGCGACATGACCGTGTTCCACGAACTGCTCAACAAGAAGGGTGACCTCTTCGATTTCCGCATCG
The DNA here is from genome assembly GCF_037026475.1 of Ensifer sp. MJa1. Classification (NCBI taxonomy): domain Bacteria; kingdom Pseudomonadati; phylum Pseudomonadota; class Alphaproteobacteria; order Hyphomicrobiales; family Rhizobiaceae; genus Ensifer; species Ensifer sp. MJa1. The sequence continues at coordinate 78,660 of NZ_JAKUMO010000009.1, forward strand.
GCAACCTGATCCCGCCGGAGGCTCTCGATGGCGAGGCGGGTGAGGTGACGAAGGCGCTCGAACGGCACACGGTCTTCGACCTTGCCGTGGACGCCGACGCACACTTTCGGCCGAAGCTGCAATTGGCGGCTGCGCTCTAGGGTTCGCACACCTCGACCCTGTTCGCGGACTTCACGTCGGGCTGTGGATGGGCTAGGTCTGGCCCATGCTGCTACAATCCATGTTTGCCGAAAACTACCGCTCGTTGAAGTCGATCCGCATGGATCTGACGGGCGTCAACCTGTTCATCGGTGAGAACGGTGTCGGAAAATCCAACCTCTATCGCGCGCTTCAGCTGGTGCAATCGGCGACGCGCGGCACGCTGGCGCGGGAGATCGCCGAAGAGGGCGGCATGTCGTCGGCGCTGTGGAGTGGCCGCCGACGCGCCGACAAGCCCGCGCGCATACGACTGGAAACCGAACTTTTGGACGAGGAGCGGGCGGTCACCTTCCACTACCGCATCGAGGCCGGGCTGCGCCCACCAAAGGCCGCTGCCGGTTTCGCCTACGAGCCGCAGGTCAAGGAAGAGGAACTGACCGTCGAGACCGGCCGCCGGCCGGTGACGATGATGAAGCGCTCCGGCCCTGGCATCTTCGTGCGCGGCGAACGCGGGCGGATGGAGGACTATCCCGAACAGGCGTTGACTTCAGAAACGGCGATCTCGCTGCTCGGTGATGCCGGCCACTATCCGGAGGTCGGAACCTTCCGCCGCGCCGTCGACCAGTGGCGTTTTTTCCATGGCTTTCGCACCGACCGCGATTCGCCGCTGCGGCTGCCTTGTCTTGCGGTCACGGCGCCGATGCTCGACGAGACGGGCGTGAACATGGCGGCGGTCTTTGCAACGCTCCGACACACGCGCGAGGACACTGTCGATCTCGACCGGGCGGTCGCCGACGCCTTTGGCGGCGCTCACCTGGAGGTCCCCGATCCCGGACAGTTCGCCGAATTCTCGCTGGTCTTCCCGGATTTTCCTAACCGGCCCTTTTCGCCGCGCGAGCTTTCCGACGGGCAGATGCGCTTCCTGGCGCTGGCGGCAGCGCTGCTTTCCTACCGCCGTCCCCGCTTCATCGCGCTCAACGAGCCCGAAACGAGCTTGCATCCGGACATGTTGCCGGCGTTGGCCGACATGATCGCCAGCGCTTCCAGGGAGAGCCAGATCTGGATCGTCACCCATTCGGAGCGATTGGCCGACGAAGTGCGCCAGCGCTGCGGCATTCGTCCGCGCCGGGTGATCCGCAAGGACAGCGCCACCTGGATCGACGGCATGCGGCTGACAGGGCTGATGGACGACGACGACTAACATCGAATTCTGCCCCTCATCCGGCCTGCCGGCCACCTTCTTCCCGCTTGCGGGGCGAAGGAGCGTCGCTGCACCCTCGCCCACACCGCCCCCGATCAAGCTATGTTGTCATCTCGAGAGCGAACCTCGGGAGGAGAGTGAGCGGCATCCACGTCCCCATCTCCCCGCCCGCGGGGAGATGGCTGGTCCTCGGGTTAAACCCGAGGAGAGGGGCAAACACGACTGCGCAGCGGCCTGCGCCTGCCATATGAAAGAATTATCCGGATCCCCAAAACAGCAGAAATGAAAAAGGGCCCCGCATCGCTGCGGAGCCCTGCAGATTCTGCGCGTGATCGCTGATCGATCAGGCGATCTTCTGGCCGGTCTTGGCCCAGTCGGCCAGGAACATCTCGAGGCCCTTGTCGGTCAGCGGATGCTTGACGAGAGCCTTCAGCGTTGCCGGCGGTGCGGTGACGACGTCGGCGCCGATCAGGGCGGCTTCCTTGACGTGGTTCACGGTGCGGATCGAGGCAGCGAGGATTTCGGTCTCGTAGCCATAGTTGTCGAAGATGTGGCGGATTTCGCGGATCAGGTCCATGCCGTCGAAGGCGATGTCGTCGAGGCGGCCGACGAAGGGCGAGACGAAGGTCGCGCCGGCCTTGGCGGCAAGCAGCGCCTGGTTGGCCGAGAAGCACAGCGTCACGTTGGTCTGGTGGCCGTTCGAGGTCAGCGCCTTGCAGGCCTTGAGGCCATCCAGCGTCAGCGGCAGCTTGATGCAGATGTTGTCGGCGATCTTCGAGAGAACGGCGGCTTCCTTCATCATCTCGGCGTATTCGGTCGCGGTCACTTCAGCCGAAACCGGGCCTTCGACGATCGAGCAGATTTCCTTGGTGACTTCCGTGATGTCGCGGCCCGACTTCAGGATCAGCGACGGGTTGGTGGTGACGCCATCGAGAAGGCCGAGATCGTTCAGCTCGCGGATTTCCTTGACGTCGGCGGTATCAACGAAAAATTTCATGGAGTCACTCCCTTGGGGCACGATTGCCGTTCGGGCGCATATCTACCGGGGAGGAATTCCGTTGGCAGAGATCGCGCGCGTTGAAACTCTGGTGGAACCGTGACAAACCCTGCGGCCTGCAAGGCTGCGGTTCGCAGCGCAGTTTTCTTTAACCGAAACACGTGGCAAGGTCACGGCAAAATGACTCGCGATTCAACCGATTTATTCGGCGATTTGCTCGGGCCCGTTTCGGTCCGTCGCGTCGTGCCGGTCCTGGTGCCCATGCCGGCGCCGAAAGCCTATTCCTATGCGGTTCCCGATGGCATGGCGGTTGAGCCGGGCTCGATCGTGCAAGTGCCGCTCGGGCCCCGCCTCGTCGTCGGTGTCGTCTGGGATGGAGACGATGACGGTTCGGTCGATCCGAAGAAACTGAAGACAATCGAGAAGGTGTTCGACTGCCCGCCACTGACGCGCGATATGCGAACCTTTCTCGATTGGGTGGCGACTTACACGGTCACGCCACCGGGGCTTGTCGCCCGCATGGCACTGCGCGCGCCTGCCGCTTTCGATCCAGAACCGATGGTCGAGGCGCTGCGTCTTACCGACATGCGGCCGGAACGCATGACGGCGGCGCGCGAGCGCGTGATTGCCGCCGCAAGCGACGGCTTCTCCTGGACGCGTTCAGGGCTCGCGCATGCTGCCGGCACCTCCTCAAGCGTGATCGACGGGCTGACCCAGCAGGGCGTGTTCGAGACGGTGTTCATGGCGCCGCCGCCGGTGGTCGCCTTGCCGGATCCGGATTTCATTGCCCCTCGGCTCGAAGGTCCGCAGAAGGACGCGGCGGCCGATCTGCTGGCGGCGGTGGAAGAGGGGGGCTTCTCGGTATCGCTGATTGACGGCATCACCGGCTCGGGCAAGACGGAGGTCTACTTCGAGGCGATCGCCGCGACGTTGCGCGCCGGCAAGCAGGTGCTGATCCTGTTGCCGGAGATCGCGCTGACGTCGAGCTTCCTTGAGCGTTTCCAGGACCGTTTCGGCGCCAAGCCTGCAGAGTGGCATTCGGATCTGGCGCCGCGCACTCGCGAAAAGGTCTGGCGCCAGGTGACGACGGGCGACGTGCGCGTCGTTGCCGGCGCCCGATCGGCCCTGTTCCTGCCGTTTGAGGACCTGGGCCTGATCATCGTCGATGAGGAGCATGACCCGGCCTACAAGCAGGAAGACCGCGTCTTCTACAATGCCCGCGACATGGCGGTCGTGCGTGGCCGCATCACCGGCTTTCCCGTCGTGCTCGTCTCGGCGACGCCCTCGGTCGAAAGCCGGGTCAATGGCGAGGTCGGCCGCTACAAGCCGATCCATCTGCCGACACGGTTCGGCGATGCGGCGCTGCCCAGGCTCGGTGTCGTCGACATGCGCCAGCATCCGCCGGCGCGCGGCGGCTTTCTGTCGCCGGTGCTTCTCAACCAGGTCGGCAAGGCGGTCGAGCGCGGCGAGCAGGCGCTGTTGTTCCTCAATCGGCGTGGCTATGCGCCGCTCACGCTCTGCCGCGTTTGCGGCCATCGCTTCCAGTGCCCGGATTGTTCGAGCTGGCTCGTCGAGCATCGGTTTCGCGGGCAGATCCAGTGCCACCATTGCGGCTATACGGAAAGGACGCCGGAGGCCTGCCCCGAATGCGGCACGCTCGACCACCTCGCGGCGTGCGGTCCGGGCGTCGAGCGTATCGCCGAGGAGGTGGAGCGGCATTTCCCGGAGGCGCGCACGATCGTGCTTTCTTCCGACCTCATGGGCGTGAAGCGGCTGCGGCTGGAACTGGAGGCAATCGCCCGTGGTGAAGCCGATATCGTCATCGGCACCCAGCTCGTTGCCAAGGGGCACAATTTCCCGCTGATGACGCTCGTCGGCATCGTCGACGCCGATCTCGGGCTTGCCAATGGCGATCCGCGGGCGGCCGAGCGGACGTTCCAGCTGCTCTCCCAGGTGACTGGCCGTGCCGGGCGAACTGGTCTCAAGAGCCTCGGTCTGCTGCAGACCTATCAGCCGCAGCATCCGGTGATGCAGGCGATCGTGTCCGGCGACGCTGACGCCTTCTACGACCGCGAGATCGCCGAGCGCGAAAAGGCGCTTTTGCCGCCCTTCGGCCGCCTCGCTTCGCTGATCGTCTCGGCCGACACGCGCCAGGATGCCGAGAGCCATGCGCGCGGCCTGCGCATGGCGGCACCCCGGACAGACGGCATCTCGATCCTCGGTCCGGCAGAGGCACCGCTGGCCCTGATCCGCGGCCGGCACCGGTTCCGCCTGCTGGTGCACGGCCGGCGCAACAGCGACATGCAGGCCTTCGTCAAGGCGATGATTGCCGCAGGCCCGAAGGAGCGCGGTTCGATCAGCGTCCAACTCGACATCGATCCCCAGAGCTTCCTCTAGAGCATCCTGCCTCAAGTGGAATCACTTGAAGCCAGATGCTCTCGCCTCAAGGACGCTCTCATCTCAAGTTTCCTGTGATCGCCGCCGCTATTCGACGGCAGGCGATTCACAACCGGAGCGACATGCGCTAGAGGTCTCAGACGCTTCGCTCCAACGGCCGAACGGCCAAACAGGGGCGGCGGCAATGGCGCTCATCTGCGGGAACGGGCATGGAGTTCTACATTCCGACGGAAACTGGCGAGTTCCTCGCCTTCTGTGCGGCGGCGGCAGCAGCGCTGATCGGCGTCGTCATGCTGTTTGCGCCGCGGCTTGCCTTTCGCGCCGCCGGTATCGGTGTCGCCGAGGGCCGGCGCGGCGGCCTTGCCGAAGCGCGCTCCACCATGGGCGGCATGCATCTCGGCCTTGGGCTGGCAGCGATCCTCTTGGCGCAGCCGATGGTCTATCTCGCCGTTGGCGCCGCCTTCGCGCTTGCCGCCTTCGGGCGAATCCTGTCGATGATGAGTGACAACGGCGCCACGCTCTACAACTGGCTGGCGCTCTTCGTTCAGGTGGCGCTTGCCATCCTTCCGCTCGGCTACGTCTTCGGCATGATCTGATCGCGGTCGCAGGCTTCCCCGCGATTCACAACCCGAGAACCCAATTTACGGCAAAATTCGGCCAAAGGTGGCCGACTTATGCCGCATTCCTGCCGTTCGCGTGTTGCGAGTCCAAACATCCTATGCTAGACGAACCGCGAATTGCGGGGGAAGTGGGTCGCCAGGCCTCGATATCCTGCAAATTATTGCAGCAAATTCAAGATCTTAAGTTGACGGCCCACCGCCAGCAAGGTTCTTGGATGAAATTGAGAGAAGCTTGTGCCCGTGGCAGACACATCCCAGCTTATTTCCGGTGTTGCAGAAAGATATGCGTCCTCGCTTTTTGAACTCGCGCTCAGCGCCGGTTCGGTCGAGGCAGTCGGAGCGGATCTTGCCCGCGTCCAGACCCTGGTCGACGGCAGCGACGACCTGAAGCGGCTGATCGCCAGCCCGGTCTTTTCTGCAGACGACCAGTTCAAGGCCATTTCGGCAGTTGCCGCAAAGGCTGGCATCTCCGGGCTCGTCGGCAACTTCCTCAAGGTCGTTGCCCGCAACCGCCGCCTCTTCGCGCTGCCGGGCATGATCAAGGCGTTCCGCCTGATCGCCGCACGCCACCGTGGCGAAATTTCTGCCGACGTCACGTCGGCCCATGCGCTCACCGCAGCGCAGGAAACTGAATTGAAGGCGACGCTGAAAAGCGTCACCGGCAAAGACGTGGCGGTCAACGTCACCGTCGACCCGTCTATTCTCGGTGGTCTGATCGTCAAGGTCGGGTCCCGCCAGATTGACACCTCCCTTCGCACCAAACTCTCTACCCTTAAGCTTGCACTGAAAGAGGTCGGCTGATGGATATCCGCGCCGCGGAAATTTCCGCAATTCTCAAAGATCAGATCAAAAATTTCGGCCAGGAAGCAGAAGTCTCCGAAGTCGGTCAGGTGCTTTCCGTCGGTGACGGTATTGCCCGCGTCTACGGCCTCGACAATGTTCAGGCAGGCGAAATGGTCGAATTCCCGGGTGGAATTCGCGGCATGGCGCTGAACCTCGAAGCCGACAACGTCGGTGTCGTTATCTTCGGTTCGGACCGCGACATCAAGGAAGGCGACACCGTCAAGCGGACTGGCGCCATCGTGGACGTCCCGGTTGGTCCGGAACTGCTCGGCCGCGTCGTCGACGCGCTCGGAAACCCGATCGACGGCAAGGGCCCGATCAACGCCAAGCAGCGCGCCCGCGTTGACGTCAAGGCTCCGGGCATCATTCCGCGCAAGTCGGTTCATGAGCCGATGTCGACCGGCCTCAAGGCCATCGACGCTCTGATCCCGGTTGGCCGCGGCCAGCGCGAGCTCGTCATCGGCGACCGCCAGACCGGCAAGACCGCCATCATCCTCGACACGATCCTCAACCAGAAGGCCATTCACGACAATGGTCCGGAAGGTGACAAGCTGTATTGCGTCTACGTCGCAATCGGCCAGAAGCGTTCGACGGTTGCCCAGTTCGTGAAGGTTCTGGAAGAGCGCGGCGCCCTGCAGTACTCGATCATCGTTGCTGCGACGGCTTCCGATCCGGCTCCGATGCAGTACCTCGCACCGTTCGCCGGCTGCGCGATGGGCGAATACTTCCGTGACAACGGCAAGCACGCCCTCATCGGCTACGACGACCTGTCCAAGCAGGCCGTTGCCTACCGTCAGATGTCGCTGCTGCTGCGCCGTCCGCCGGGTCGCGAAGCTTATCCGGGCGACGTTTTCTACCTGCACTCCCGCCTGCTCGAGCGCGCTGCAAAGCTCTCCGACGACAACGGCGCTGGCTCGCTGACGGCTCTGCCGGTCATCGAAACGCAGGGCAACGACGTTTCGGCGTTCATCCCGACCAACGTGATCTCGATCACCGACGGCCAGATCTTCCTTGAAACCGACCTGTTCTACCAGGGCATTCGTCCGGCCGTTAACGTCGGTCTGTCGGTTTCGCGCGTCGGTTCCGCCGCGCAGATCAAGGCGATGAAGCAGGTTGCCGGCTCGATCAAGGGCGAACTCGCCCAGTATCGCGAAATGGCCGCCTTCGCGCAGTTCGGCTCGGACCTCGACGCCGCTACGCAGCGCCTCCTGAACCGCGGTGCACGCCTGACCGAACTCCTGAAGCAGCCGCAGTTCTCGCCGCTGAAGACGGAAGAGCAGGTTGCTGTCATCTTCGCAGGCGTCAATGGTTACCTCGACAAGCTGCCGGTCAACCAGGTCGGCAAGTTCGAGCAGGGCCTGCTTTCGTACATGCGTTCGGAAGGCAAGGACATCCTGGAAACCATCCGCAAGGACAAGGCGATCTCCGACGACGTCAAGGGCAAGCTGAAGGCTGCTATCGACAGCTTCGCCAAGTCTTTCGCCTGAGCGGATTTCATTTAGGACGGATAACGGATGCCTTCACTTAAGGATCTGAAGAACCGGATCGCCTCCGTCAAGGCGACGCAGAAGATCACCAAGGCGATGAAAATGGTCGCCGCGGCGAAGCTTCGGCGTGCGCAGGAGGCGGCCGAGGCCGCCCGGCCTTACTCGCAGCGCATGGCTGCCGTTCTCGCCAACATCGCCCAGGCGGTTGGCGCGGACGACAGTGCACCTGCCCTGATGACCGGAACCGGCAAGGACGATACGCACCTTCTGGTCGTCTGCACGGCTGAACGCGGCCTTTGCGGCGGCTTCAACTCGCAGATCGCCCGTCATGCCCGCGACCACGTTCGCAAGCTGCTTGCAGCCGGCAAGACGGTCAAGATCATCTGCGTCGGCAAGAAGGGCTTCGATATTCTGCGTCGCGAATTCGCGTCGCTGATCATCGATCGTGTCGACCTGCGTGAAGTCAAGAAGATCGGCTTTGAAAACGCCGACCAGATTGGCCACAAGGTCATCGCGCTCTTCGAAAAGGGCGAGTTCGATGTCTGCACGCTGTTCTATTCTGAGTTCAAGTCCGTTATCGCCCAGATTCCGACGGCTCAGCAGTTGATCCCCGCTTCGGCCGGCCCGGTCGCAGCGGAAGCATCGGATGCTTCGGCCGTCTACGAATATGAGCCGGACGCGGGCGCGATCTTGAGCGATCTCATTCCGCGCAACATTTCCGTGCAGATCTTCCGGGCCTTGCTCGAGAACGTCGCCGGCGAAATGGGCGCCAAGATGAGCGCGATGGATAACGCGACGCGCAATGCTGGTGAGATGATCAACAAGCTGACGCTGAACTACAACCGTCAGCGCCAGGCTCAGATCACCAAGGAACTCATTGAAATCATCTCGGGCGCGGAAGCGCTCTAAGGTCACGAGAAGAGGGTAAGGATTATGGCTAAGGCAGCTACCCCGAAAGAAACCGTAGCGGAGAAGAAGCCCGCTGCACCGAGGAAGGCAGCTTCCGCCAAGACCGCAGCAGTCGCCGCAACCGGCTCTGTCGGTCGCGTAACGCAGGTCATCGGCGCCGTCGTCGACGTCGCGTTCGAAGAAGGCCAGCTTCCGCAGATCCTGAACGCGCTGGAGACCGACAACAACGGTAACCGCCTCGTTCTCGAAGTCGCACAGCACCTCGGCGAAAACTCCGTCCGCACGATCGCCATGGACTCGACCGAAGGTCTGGTTCGCGGCCAGTCTGTCACCGACACCGGCGCACCGATCACGGTTCCGGTCGGCGACGAAACGCTCGGCCGCATCATGAACGTCATCGGCGAGCCGGTTGACGAAGCAGGTCCGCTCGTCACCTCCGGCAAGCGCGCCATCCACCAGGAAGCGCCGTCCTACGTCGAGCAGTCGACGGAAGCGCAGATCCTCGTCACCGGCATCAAGGTCGTCGACCTTCTCGCTCCCTACGCAAAGGGCGGTAAGATCGGCCTCTTCGGCGGTGCAGGCGTTGGCAAGACCGTTCTCATCATGGAACTGATCAACAACGTCGCCAAGGCGCACGGTGGTTATTCGGTATTCGCAGGCGTGGGTGAACGTACCCGCGAAGGCAACGACCTCTACCACGAAATGATCGAGTCCGGCGTTAACAAGCACGGCGGCGGCGCAGGCTCCAAGGCCGCGCTCGTATACGGCCAGATGAACGAACCGCCGGGCGCACGCGCTCGCGTCGCTCTGACCGGTCTGACGATCGCTGAAGACTTCCGCGACAAGGGCCAGGACGTTCTGTTCTTCGTCGACAACATCTTCCGCTTCACCCAGGCAGGTTCCGAAGTATCGGCTCTGCTCGGCCGTATTCCTTCGGCCGTGGGTTACCAGCCGACGCTGGCGACCGACATGGGTCAGATGCAGGAACGCATCACCACCACGACCAAGGGTTCGATCACCTCGGTTCAGGCCATCTACGTTCCGGCCGACGACTTGACCGACCCGGCGCCGGCAACCTCGTTCGCCCACTTGGACGCAACGACCGTTCTGTCGCGCTCGATCGCCGAAAAGGGCATCTATCCGGCCGTTGACCCGCTCGACTCCACGTCGCGCATGCTCGACCCGATGATCGTCGGCGAAGAGCACTACGAAGTGTCGCGTAAGGTCCAGACGACCCTGCAGCGCTACAAGGCTCTCCAGGACATCATCGCCATCCTGGGCATGGACGAACTGTCTGAAGAAGACAAGCTGGCCGTTGCCCGCGCTCGTAAGATCGAACGCTTCCTGTCGCAGCCGTTCTTCGTCGCCGAAGTCTTCACCGGTTCGCCGGGCAAGCTCGTTGCTCTCGAAGACACGATCAAGGGCTTCAAGGGCCTGGTCAACGGCGAGTACGACCACCTGCCGGAAGCTGCATTTTACATGGTCGGCTCGATCGAAGAAGCGATCGAAAAGGCCAAGAAGCTGGCTGCTGAAGCCGCTTGATAGCACTTTAAGCCTCGGCGCCACCCGCGCCGAGGCTTTCATCCTGCCTTTCGATAAGGGCAGGGAAGACACGCACAGCCGCCTTTAGGTGGCGCGCCCACAAGAAGTGAATGGTCATGGCCGATTTCAACTTTGAGCTTGTTTCCCCCGAGCGTCTGTTGCTCTCCGAAAAGGTGACGGAAGTCGTTCTTCCGGCGACCGAGGGCGAGATGACCGTAATGGCCAATCACGCGCCGACGATGACGACGATCAAGCCTGGCGTGGTCACGGTGAAGACGGCAGACGGCAAGACCGAGCGCTTTGCCGTGTTTGGCGGCTTTGCCGACATCCTGCCGACCGGCTGCACGTTGCTCGCCGAATCTGCCGTTCACGTCGACGAACTCGACCGTACGGTTCTTGAGAACCGCATTGACGCGGTTCGTGCGGAGCTGGAAGGTGCGGGCGACGAGAAGAAGACCCGTCTTGAGCAGTTCGTCGCTGAACTGACGAAGCTCGGCGAGATCGTGATCCCGGCCTGAAAGGGACACCCGGAAGGGTAACGGAATTCAAGAACCCCGCCTTCGAGCGGGGTTTTTTATTGGCCGCCGACATGATGTCGCGACCAACCTTTCGGCGATAGGACTTTGCCCGGAGCGCCCGCTTTAGCTATTGTTTATCGGCGGCCTTGTATTGGCCTGCGGGGGGTCAACCGAGTAAGAGGGGCAGGTATGTCGTCGAAGATTGTTCCGGTGGTCATGGCCGGAGGAAAAGGCACCCGTCTGTGGCCTCTGTCGCGCTCTGCCGCGCCGAAGCAGTTCCTGCAGATCCTCTCGGACCGTTCGCTGTTCCAGCAGACGCTCGAGCGCGTTCGTGACCCGGCCCGCTATGAGCCGGCCATCGTGGTCACCAACAGCGACTTTCGCTTCATCGTCGCCGAACAGGCGCGGGCAATCGACACTCAACTGGGCGACATCCTGCTTGAGCCGGTGGCGCGCAACACCGCGCCGGCGCTCGCGGCGGCCGCCTTCTCGATCCTCGCGCGCTTCGGCAAGGCGGCGATCATGCAGGTGCTCGCCTCGGATCACGAGATCGATGCCGGAGCCATCTATCAGGATTGCATCCTGCGGGCGCACCAGGCGGCACGCCACGGCGAACTGGTGACGTTCGGCATCACACCGACGGAGCCGGCGACTGGCTACGGCTACATCGAACAGGGAGAAGAACTGACGGCCGGTGCGAACCGGGTGGCGCGCTTCGTCGAGAAGCCGGATCGGGCAAAGGCCGTAGCGATGCTGGAGACAGGTCGCTACCTCTGGAATTCCGGCATGTTCATGTTGCCGGTCAAACCCTTCCTCGACGAAATGAAGCACCACGCACCGGACGTGTGGGAAGCGGCCAGACTCGCCGTCGAAGGTATCAGGAAAGACCTCGACTTTTCCCGGCTCGAAGCTGCAAGCTTCGCGCGCGCGCCGGATATTTCCGTCGACTATGCGGTGTTCGAGCGGACCGAGCGGGCGGCCGTGGTTCCGTCTTCCTTTGCCTGGTCCGATCTCGGAAGCTGGGATGCTGTGTGGAAGACGGGCCGAAAGGACAGCGACGGCAATGTCGTTACCGACCGGGCGACGGTGTCGAACACGCGCAATTCGCTGGTTCTCTCCCGCGACATCCACCTGGCGGTGCAGGGGCTCGAAGACGTGGCCGTGATTGCCGGCGAGGATGCCGTCTATGTCGGTCGGCTCGATGACAGCCAGAGTGTCGGCAACATCGTCAAGACGCTGGCGCGGTCGCCCCGCACGACGGCCCTGACCGAGGTTCACCCAACCTCCTATCGCCCCTGGGGCGCGGTGGCGGCGATCTCGGACGGCGAGCGTTTCGCAGTCAAGCGCCTGCGCGTGACGCCCGGCAAGAAGATCTCGCTCCAGAAACACCACCACCGGGCGGAACACTGGATCGTGGTGCGTGGCACGGCAGAAATCACCATGGCCGGCGAGACGCGGCTGCTGCATGAGAACGAGTCGGTCTATATCCCGCCGGGCACCGTGCACCGGCTCTACAATCCGGGCAAGATTCCGCTGGAACTGATCGAGGTGCAGACGGGCTCCTATCTCGGCGAAGACGACATCACCCGCATCGAGGATGAGTTCGGCCGGAGCTGACGCTCTCGGAGATCCGGACAAGGGAAACGAAAAATGCCCGGGCGAAGACCCGGGCATTGAAGTCAGAACGTTCGCACTGAGAAAGCTCAGCCGGCGACACGCTCGGTTTCGCTCTTCTGGGCGTAGTAGTGGCCGAAGCGGTTTGCGAGGAAAGTATCGAGTGCGATGTCTTCCTGGCGAACGAAGCCCTTCGAGGCGATCTTGCCTTCGGCGAGCAGGTCGAGCACGGCGCAGATGCTGCCTGCCGTGGTGATCTGGATGCCGCTCTGCATGCGACCGGCAACAACACCGCTATAGACCTTGTTGGCGTAGGTTTCCTGGATCAGGCGGCCATCGCGGAAGCCCGAAACGGTGACGAAGATCACGACGACGTCCTGGGTGGTGGTCGGCAGCGAATTTTCGAAGATGTCCTTCAGGACTTCGCGGCGGTGACGCAGGCCGAGGTCGTTCAGAAGCGCCTTCATGATCGCGGCATGGCCAGGATAGCGGATGGTCTTGTAGTTAAGCGTCCGGACCTTGCCCTTCAGCGTCTCGCAGAGGGTGCCAAGACCGCCCGAGGTGTTGAAGGCTTCGTAGGTGACGCCGTCGAGCGAGAATTCTTCGCGCTCTTCCATGGCCGGCACTTCGATCAGGTTGCTCTCAACGATCGCCTCGCAGGGCTCGATGTATTCGTTGATGACGCCGTCGGTGCTCCAGGTCAGGTTGTAGTTCAGGGCGTTCGACGGGTACTGCGGCAGCGCGCCGACGCGCATGCGCACGCTTTCGAGCGTCTGGAAGCGGCTGGCAAGATCGTTGGCGACGATCGAGATGAAGCCCGGTGCGAGGCCGCACTGCGGAATGAAGGCGGTGTTGGCCTTGGCGGCGATCGCCTTGACCTGGCGGGTGGATTCGACGTCTTCGGTCAGGTCCAGGTAGTGGATGCCGGCTTCGGCGGCGGCTTCGGCGATTGCGACGGTCAGGTGGAAGGGAGCGGCGCTGAGCACGGCGAACTTGCCGGAGAGAAGCGCGACGAGGGCCTTCTTGTCACCGATGTCGACGGTTGCCGTCGTGATCGCTGCATGCTTTTCGACCTGCTCCAACTGCTCGGCGGCGCGGTCTGCGACGCAGACGCTGTAGTCGCCGGTATGGGCGAGCATGCGAGCGATGGTGGAGCCGATCTTGCCTGCTCCGATGACGACGATATCCTTCATTCTTTCCCCCAGGGTATGAGAACTGTTTCTGCCCCTATTGTCGGGTGAGGGGGTGTTGATTTGAAGCGCCATTATGACTAAATCGCCTATCTATATTCGGCAGATCGCCGATAAGGACCGACGAAATGCAGATCACCGACAAGGACCGGGAGCTTCTGGCCATCCTCAGCGAAAACGCCCGGATGCCGACGGCGACGATCGCCCGGCGGCTCGGTCTGTCGCGCACGACGGTGCAGGCCCGCATCGAGCGGCTCGAGCGCGAGGGCGTGATTGCCGGCTATGGCGTTCGTCTGTCGGAAAGCTACGAGCAGGGCCTGGTCAAGGCGCATGTTCTGATCACCATCGCGCCGCGGGCGCTCAGCCGCGTCACCCCGGAGCTCAGCGCCATCCGTGAGATCCGCACCTTGCATTCGGTCAGTGGCAGCTTCGATCTCATCGCCGTCGTTGCTGCTGCTTCCATCAACGAACTCGACCTGCTCATCGACCGCATCGGCGAGATCGATGGCGTCGATCGCACCCTCTCGTCGATCATTCTTTCGACCCGGATCGATCGCTAGGCTTGCTTCTCCGCAAGCCTGGCTCGCCGCCCTACGGCGCGCGGTGCGAGGGAGAGGGCGCCTCCAGCCGCTCGCCATCCGTCGTGGCTTCGCTGCCATCGGGTACCTTCGCGGGCGCGTTCCAGGCCGAAGGCCCCTGAACGAAGCTGCGCATGCGGGCGTCGCCATAGGCGAGCCACTTGGTCCGGTCGAAGTAAAGCTCGGCAATGCTCTTGGGCCGTGCGCGCGGTGGCTGGTTGGCAAGAAAGTTGAAGCGCCGCGTCACCTCGTCGGATTCGCGCTTGAACTGGACGCGGCTGCCGAAGTGCCTGAGGTCGAATTCCCTCAGCGCCTGGATCTGCAGCGTGACGCTTGCGGCATCTGCCCAGCGCACGTGATCCAGGAACACGGACGCCGCGCGCGCGGCTGCTGTCGTCACCGCCTGAGCATCGTCCTGGCGTTCGATGTTGAGCTTGACGCGGAAGGAAGTGATCTCCTCCTCACCGCTGCCCTTGACGAAGATGAAGATCGACGAGGGCTTGTCTTCACCCGGGCGGGGGAAGCTGACGAGCGAGGAGCACTCCCATTGTCCGCGTTCGCCGGCGCTTGATTTCCATTCCAGTTCACGGAAGCCGGCCTCCCGGAGTTCGTCGCAGAGTGCCTTCGGATCGCTGCGGATGACGCGCAGGAACTGCTGCTCCGGCGTCTGCAGGTCCTGGAAGGTCCAGGCAGGCAGTGCGATCTGCGGCGGTTGGCGCCTCGCCGGCCTGGCTGTCTCCTGTTCGGCAGGCTTCTCTTTTTCGAGAAAGGTCGTCGGAAGGCCGAATGCCAGCAAAAGCTTCTTGAGATTGCGCTGTTCATTGGCAAGCAGGGCGGTCGTGACAATCGCCGTGACGATCAACAGGAGCACGACCAGGAAGAAGCGCAGACCCGTACGGCGGGGCCTTCCTGTTGGCGTCTTTCCCTTGGGCGCGCTCATGCCACCTCGCCCGCCCGGTTTCGGGCGATGAGGCGCAGAGCCTGCAGCGAAAGGCGAACGATCGGCCGGGTTTCCATGGTCTCAAGTCATCAATGTGTCCAAGCCTTCTTCATCCTCGAAATCTGCGGCGGCGGCAATATGCAACCGCCGATCAATGCGGCGCGACAGTCTGCATCCTCGTCGAACCAAAAGTGCCGTGAACAAAGAGTTGAAATTGAGAGGCGGCTCCATAGTTTGGTCGGCGGTGTTTGTACCGGCAGTAGGGTTTGTGATGACAGCGTCGACATTCGCCGCCTCCTCTATCGACGCACCGCTCGTTCGGCGGCTGATCGCTGCACAGTTTCCGGATTGGTCGGATCTCGACGTGCTGCCGATCGAGCCAGGCGGATGGGACAACAGAACGTTCCGGCTCGGCGACGATATGACCGCGCGTCTGCCGAGTGCGGAACGCTACGTCGAGCAGGTGGAAAAGGAACATCTCTGGCTGCCGCAACTGGCACCGCAACTGCCGCTGCCCATCCCGATGCCGCTTGCCAAGGGCATGCCGGGAGAGGGCTTTCCCTGGCCGTGGTCGGTCTACCGCTGGCAGCCGGGTGAGACGCTGGCGGTCAAGCGGGTTGACGATCTCGCGCTGCTGGCGCGGGATCTCACTTCCTTTCTTCACGCGCTCATGCGCGCGGATGCGACGGAAGGGCCCTTGCCCGGAGACCACAATTTTCATCGCGGGGGCCCGCCTGCCTTCTATGACGAGGAGACGCGTCGCGCGCTTCGCCTTCTTGAGGCGCAGATCGATACGGAGGCGGCGCAGGCCGTTTGGGAAGCTGCGCTCGCCGCACCGTTCCGGGGCACACCCGTCTGGTTCCACGGTGATATCGCCTGGGGCAATCTGCTGGTCGAGGATGGCCGGCTGAGTGCCGTCATCGATTTCGGCACCTCGGGCATCGGCGACCCGGCCTGCGACCTTGCCATCGCCTGGACGTTTTTTAGTGGTGACGCCCGCGAGGTGTTTCGCGACGGCATGGCGTTTGATCGCGGCACCTGGGCGCGCGCGCGTGGCTGGACACTATGGAAGGCACTGATCGTCGTCGCCGGAATGACCGGAGCACCCGCCAGCGAAAGGACGAGGCAGCGCAGCGTGATCGATGCGGTGCTCGAAGACCATCGACGGTTCGGCTAGTGCCAGGACACGGATCGGACGCCGGCCGGCTTGACCCAAGGTCCATTAGTCTCTAGGTCAGGCGCAAGCGGGACGACCCGCGTCGAAGCAACGCCCGGGGACGGCCCCACTATCTCGACCGAGATACTGGAGTCGATTGCATCAGCCCTACCGCCCGTGGCGCGCCCGTGCGCCCCTTTATTTCCTTGAGCAACTGAGCACCTCCGTCTGGAGCGACCGTCCCGTACGACGACTTCGGCTGTCCCTCCCTTACACAACAACAGATTGACGCGCCGGCGGCCGACGCCGGTGTGCCGCCGACCGTCTCATCGCCAACAACGAGGTTGATGATGGCTGGACCCATCGAACAATTTGAAATCAAGACGCTCTTTCCGATCGCCGGCGTCTTCCTGATCCTGTCGACCCGCAGGCGCGGTCTGGTGCCGAACCGGGCGCAGTCGGCGGCCGAGATCCTCTACGAGTTCGCGGCAAAGACGTTGCGCGAGAATGCCGGGGAGAAGGGCATGCGCTTCTTTCCGCTGGTCTTCTCGCTGTTCATGTTCATCCTTACCGCCAACCTGATCGGCATGGTTCCCTATGCCTTCACGGTCACGAGCCATATCGCCGTCACCTTTGCGCTGGCGCTGCTCGTCTTCCTGACGATGACGCTCTATGGCCTATCCCGCCACGGTTTCGGTTTTCTCCGGCTGTTCATGCCCTCTGGCGTGCCTTTGGTGCTGGCGCCGATAATCATTCCGATCGAGGTGGTCTCCTACCTCTCGCGTCCTGTCAGCCATTCGGTGCGTCTGTTTGCTGTCATGCTCGCCGGTCACATCACGCTCAAGGTTTTCGCCGGCTTCGTCGTCAGCCTCACCGGTTTCGGTGCGCTGGGCATGCTGGGCGCGGTACTACCCTTGATGATGACGGTGGCGCTGACGGGGCTGGAACTGCTGATGTCGATCATCCAGGCCTATATCTTCACCATGCTGACCTGCATGTATCTCAACGACGCTCTTCATCCGAGCCATTGAGCGTGAAGCGGGAGGCTCCCTGCGAAGGGAGCCTCGTTTTCATTCGACCGTCGTTCGCTGTGCCTCGATCCGGTACGTCCGCCAGGACGACCAGACGAAGGCGATGAGGAACATCGCGGTCATCAGCAGCACAATGGTCGGTGCCGGCGCGCTGTCGATGAAGAAGGACAGATAGACGCCCGCAAACGACGCTGTCATTGCGGTCAACACGGCGACAATAAGCATCGCGCCCATGGTGCGGGTGATCAGGAAGGCGATGGCACCCGGTGCGATCAACATGGCAATGGCAAGGATCAGCCCCACCGCCTTCAGTGCACCGACGATCGTCAGCGACAGGATCGCGAGCAGCCCGTAATGCAGCCAGTTGACCGGCAGGCCGACGGCCTTCGCCTGGGCCGGATCGAAGGCGTGCAGCAGGAAGTCACGCCATTTGACGGCGAGAATGCCGGCGGCAACCACCGCGATAACGCCAGTCTCGACGATGTCGCGCCAGCCAATGCCGAGCATGTCGCCGAAGAGGATGTGATCGAGATGCACGTCGCTCTGGATCTTGGTGTAGAGCACCAGGCCGAAGCCGAACATGCCTGAAAAGACCACGCCCATGACCGTATCCTGCTTGATGCGGCTATTTTCCTTGAGATAGCCGGTCAAAAGCGCGCAGGACATGCCGGCGGCAAAGGCGCCGACGGCGAGCGGCAGGCCGACGATGTAGGAGATCACCACGCCGGGAAAGACGGCATGCGAGATCGCGTCGCCCATCAGCGACCAGCCCTTCAGCACCAGGAAGCAGGAGAGCATGGCTGTCGGGATCGCCACCAGCACCGAGATCAGCAGCGCGTTGCGCATGAACTCGAATTCGAAGACGGCAAGCAGCATGTCGAGTGAAATCATCGCGTTGCCTCCACCGGCTCGGCGCTGCGCCTGCGGGCGGCAAGCAGGCCGTGCTTGGGCGCAAAGACAAAGGCGGTCAGGAAGATCAGCGTCTGCAGCACGATGATGATGCCGCCGGTGGCGCCGTCGAGGAAGTAGCTGAAATATGCGCCGAAGAAGCTGGTTAGTGCGCCGATGGCGATGCTGATCAGGATCAACCGCGGAAAGCGATCTGTCAGCAGATACGCGGTGGCGCCGGGTGTTACCACCATGGCGATGACCAGGAAGGCCCCGACCGTCTGCAGCGCCGCGACGGTACAGGCGGAAAGCAGCGTGAAGAACAGCACCTTGAGGAAGGTCGTCGGAATGCCGATCGAACGGGCATGGCTCTCGTCGAAGAAGGTCACCATCAGGTCCTTCCATTTGACGGTCAGGATGACCAGCGAAACGATGCCGATGATCGCAAGCTGCAGCGTGTCGGCGGGCGTGATCGCCAGGATGTTGCCAAGCACGATGGTCTGGATGTTCACCGATGTCGGCGACAGCGACACCATGAAGAGGCCGAGACCGAAGAAGGAGGTGAAGATCAGGCCGATGATCGTGTCTTCCTTGAGCTTTGTGCGCTGGTTGAGGAAGAGCATGGCCCCGGCCGCAAGTCCGCCGGAGAAAAAGGCGCCGAGCGAGAAGGGAAGGCCGAGCATGTAGGCGCCGGCGACGCCGGGCACGATCGAGTGCGAAAGGGCGTCGCCGATCAGCGACCAGCCTTTCAGCATCAGATAGGCCGAGAGGAAGGCGCAAACGGCGCCGACCAACGCGCTCACCCACATGGCATTCACCATGTAGCCATAGGTGAAGGGTTCGAGAAGCGTGGCGATCATTGGCCGTTCCCGTTGGTCTCGGGTTTTGCCGGTTGCGCCACCATGCGGTCCTTGTCGCCATACATGACGAGCGGGCGCTCGTCGTCGGTGATGACGGCCAGCTGCCGCGGATCGGCGTCGTCGTGCAGGCTATCGCCACCAAGGACGAAATGCCGGAGCACGCCGCCGAAGGCGAGCTCGAGGTTTTCGCGGGTGAAGGTCGTTTCGGTCGGGCCGTAGGCAAGCACGGTGTTTTTCAGAAGCACGGTGCGGTCGCAGAATTCCGGAACGCTGCCGAGATTGTGGGTCGAGACCAGCATGACCCGGCCTTCGTCGCGAAGCCCGATGAGCAGCCGGATGATCGCGTCCTCGGTCTTCACGTCGACGCCGGTGAAGGGCTCGTCGAGCAGGATGACCTTGCCGTCCTGAGCGAGCGCGCGCGCCAGGAAGACGCGCTTCTTCTGGCCGCCCGAGAGTTCGCCGATCTGGCGCTTGCGGTAGTCGCTCATGCCGACGCGCGCGAGCGCTGCCTCGACCGCCTCATGGTCGGCCTTTTTAGGAATGCGCAGCATGTTCATGTGGCCGTAGCGACCCATCATGACCACGTCTTCGACGAGAACCGGGAAGTTCCAGTCGACCTCCTCGGCCTGGGGCACGTAGGCGACTAAGTTCTTCTTCAGTGCTTCCGGCACGGAGCGGCCAAGGATCGAGATTTCGCCGCGCGACAGGCGGGCGAAACCCATGATCGCCTTGAAGAGCGTCGACTTGCCGCTGCCGTTGACGCCGACGAGCGCCGTGATGGTGCCCGTCGGGATCTCGAAGGTCGCGTCGCGCAGCGCCCGCAGGCCATTGCGGTAGGTGACGGTCGCGCCTGAAACGCGGATGCCGCTGCCTTGCTCGCCGGAGGCCGGGGCGGGACCTGAGCGGGTCTTCACCTGAAGGTTCATTGCGACAGACCCTTGGCGATGGTTTCCGATGTGACGCGCAGCAGATCGATATAGGTGGGAACCGGACCTTCCGCTTCGCTCAAGGAATCAACGTAAAGCACGCCGCCGTATTTTGCACCGGTTTCGCGCGCCACCTGCTCCGCCGGGTCAGGCGAAATCGTGCTTTCGGAGAAGACGACCGGGATGTTGTTGGCCCGGACCGCGTCGATGACCTTGCGCACCTGCTGCGGCGTGCCCTGCTGGTCGGCATTGATCGGCCAGAGATAGAGCTCCTTCATGCCGAAATCGCGAATGAGGTAGCTGAAGGCGCCTTCGCTCGAGACCAGCCAGCGCCTGTCCGCTGGGATCTTGGCGATCTCGGCGCGGATCGGCCCGATGGTCGCTTCGATCTTCTGCTTGTAGGCCTCGGCATTGGCCTTGTAGGTCTCGGCATTATCAGGGTCGTACTTCACGAAGGCATCACGGATGTTGTCGACATAGATGAGTGCCGCCGAAGGCGACATCCAGGCATGCGGATTGGGCTTGCCGGTATAGGGGCCCTCGGCAATGCCCATGGGCTCGACGCCGGTGGAGACGACGACACCGGGAACGTCGTCGAAATTCTGGAAGAATTTCTCGAACCAGAGTTCGAGGTTGAGGCCGTTCCACAGGATCAGCTTGGCATCGTGCGCCTTCAGGATGTCGCGCGGGGTCGGCTGGTAGTTGTGGATCTCGGCACCCGGCTTGGTGATCGATTCGACGATGGCCGCGTCCCCCGCGACGTTCTTCGCCATGTCGGCAATGACCGTGAAGGTCGTCACTGCCTTGAATTTTTCCTGCGCAAAGCTGGCGCTGGGCGAAAGCGCGATGGCTGCCATGGCAACGGCTGCTGCCAGGATCGCGCGCCTCGTCTGATCGATCATTCGTTACTCCCAAGTGTTGACGATCACAGGAGTAGGGGAATGATTTGCATAAGTCAATGCAAATGAGAAGCATTCGCAACTGGCTATTTTCAAACTGCACGCCCTTGGCTAGTGTACGGCCATGAAACAGAACAAGAATCGTGTCGAAGAACTGGAAGGTGTCCTCCGGGACGGCGGCGTGCGCGTGACGCGCCAACGTGCCGCAATCCTGAAGATTCTCGCGACCGCAGAAGATCACCCGGATGCGAGCGAACTGCATCGCCGCGCCAAGGAGATCGACGCCACCGTCTCGCTTTCGACCGTCTACCGAACACTGTCGGCGCTTGAGCAGCAGGGCGTCGTGCACCGCCATGCCTTCGAAAGCGCGACCGCTCGCTTCGAGACCGCCGACGCGCCGCATCACGACCACCTGATCGACATCGACACGGGCGCTGTCATCGAGTTCCGTTCCGACAAGATCGAACAGCTGCAAGCGGAGATTGCCGCCGAGCTCGGCTATGATCTGGTGCGCCACCGGCTGGAACTCTACTGCCGCAAGCGCAAGGACTGAGCGCCTTGTAACCGCAACCGCTCGCCACGATCCGGGCGAACGCATTTTTCCCTGAACAACACGATCACCCGCGATCGACGGCCGCAGCGGTCACTGCGCGTCGGCGTGCCGGGATCGTCATGGCCGCCACGCCGATAATGACGCAGCCAAGGCCGATCCAGGCGGTGTCCGACAGCCGCTCGCCGAGGAAGATGGCGCCGATGGCAACACCGACGGGTACACGCAAATAGGCCTGGGCGGTGGCTCCGACCGAGCCCAACGTCTGGATCAGCCGGAAGTAGATGGCGAAGGCAAGGGCAGTCGAAAACACGGCAAGGCCCAAGAGTGCGAGCAGCGAGTCCATCGAGGGCGAAAGCGTCCAGGGCCGGTCGACAATGAGGCTCGTCGGGATCAGGAGCACCGTGCCTGCGATGAGCGAGCCGGCGGCGGGCATCATCGGATCGAGCCCCTTAAAGCTGCGCCCGAAGATTGCCGCACCGGCATAGCAGACGGTGGCGAGCACGACGGCAAGCTGCGGCAGCAATTGCTCGCCGAGGCCGCCAAAGGCTTCCATTCCGATGATCAGGCTGATGCCGGTCATGCCGGCAATGACGCCGACGAGCTTGCGGGCGGTGACCGCCTCGTGGCGCGTAATCAGGGCCGTCATCAGGAAGGCGAAGATCGGTGTCGTCGCATTGAGGATCGAGGCGATGCCGGCATCGATCGTCTGCTCCGCCCAGGCGATCAGCGTGAAAGGCACGACGCTGTTGAGGCAGGCCTGGAACAGGAACTTCCGCCAAGTCGCAGCGTCGCGCGGCATCTTCAACCTGCGCCAGCGAAGAACCGCAAGCAGGATGGCGCCGGCGATCAGCGTGCGGGCGGCAATCAGCGTGATCGGCGGGATGGTCTCGATGCCGATCTTGATGAAGGTGTAGGAGGCGCCCCAGAGCGTGGCGAGCGCGAGAAGCAGCAGAAGCTCGAGGGTGAGATTGGTCTTGGGCATGGCAGTTGAAACCTTCCTGTCGAGACCTGCTCTGTTTCGCCGCCGTTTGTTCGGCCTGTTGCTCCTGCTTGCGGGCGCGACCTCGCCGGGTGCTGCGGTCGCCGACGGAGCCAGCTTTGCGGGGCAATGGCAACAGGTGGCGTCCGGCACCGGCGAATGCGAAACCTGCTGGGTCGAGATCAGGCGCAACGGCCCGGTCTTGAAAGTCATTGGCAAGGACGGCTGGTTCGCGGTCGCCCATCTCGGGCGCATCGATGGCGGTGATAGCGCCGAGGGTATCGGACGCTGGAGCGAGGGCGGCACCAGCCACTATCGCAGCAAGCCCTTCGATATCCGTATCGCGATCGCCGACAAGCGCCTCTACATGGATATGAGCGTGCAGATGGACGATGGCTCGAAGCGGATGGTCAGGGCGATCTTCGACAAGCGCAGGACTGAAAAATCGATGCGCCTGTTGCCGGTTCGGATGTAGGCCACGCCCGCTGAGCTTCGATGGCAAACACTGGGTGGCCCCGACAGCTTCCCGCAAGCGCTTGTTTTCCGCAGGTGCTGCGATCAAAGAAAAAACCGGGGTCGTGACCGACCCCGGTTGCCGCATCTCCAGAAAGAGAAAGGCCGCCCGGTTTGGGCGGCCCTCCCTTGTTACTGCTGCCAGCTCTTGACCAGATCGTCGTAGTTGACGGTCTGCGGCTTTTCCTTCTCGTTCTCGACCTTCAGCTGCGGAGCGAGGTTGCCCTTGGAAACGGCGTCCTTGTTCCAGTACTCGAGATCGTGCTCTTCAGCGAGCTTCGGACCGATGTCGCCCTGGACGCCCGAACGCTCGAGGCGGGAGAGAACCTTCTCCTGCTCGGCGCACAGCGAATCCATGGCTTCCTGAGCGGTCTTGGCACCCGAGGATGCGTCGCCGATCGCCTGCCACCACAGCTGAGCCAGCTTCGGATAGTCAGGAACGTTCGTGCCGGTCGGCGACCACTGCAGGCGGGCCGGCGAACGGTAGAACTCGATCAGACCGCCGAGCTTCGGAGCGCGGTCCGTGAAGCTCTTGTGGTCCAGCGTCGACTGTCGGATGAAGGTGAGGCCGACATGGCTCTTCTTCACGTCGACGGTCTTCGAGGTGACGAACTGCGCATAGAGCCATGCGGCCTTGGCGCGATCGTCAGGCGTGGACTTCAGCAGCGTCCAGGAACCAGCGTCCTGGTAGCCGAGCTTCATGCCGTCCTTCCAGTAGACACCGTGCGGGCTCGGAGCGAAACGCCACTTCGGCGAGCCGTCCTCGTTGACGACGGGCAGGCCCGGCTTGACGAAGTCGGCGGTGAACGCCGTGTAGGTGAACATCTGCTGGGCGATTTCACCCTGCGACGGAACCGGGCCGGATTCCGAGAAGGTCATGCCCTGGGCAGCTGCCGGTGCATAGGCCTTCATCCAGTCGAGGTACTTCTGGATCGAGTAGACGGCAGCCGGGCCGTTGGTGTCGCCGCCACGGGCAACGCACGAGCCGACCGGACGCGAGTTCTCGTCGACCTTGATGCCCCACTCGTCGACCGGCTTGCCGTTCGGGATGCCCTTGTCGCCATTGCCGGCCATCGACAGCCAGGCGTCGGTGAAGCGCCAGCCGAGCGACGGGTCCTTCTTGCCGTAGTCCATGTGGCCATAGACTTTCTTGCCGTCGACTTCGCGGCCGGTGAAGAACTCGGCGATGTCCTCGTAGGCCGACCAGTTGACCGGAACGCCGAGGTCGTAGCCGTACTTCGCCTTGAAGTCCGCCTTGTTCTTCTCGTCGTTGAACCAGTCGTAACGGAACCAGTAGAGGTTCGCGAACTGCTGGTCGGGCAGCTGGTAGAGCTTACCATCCGGCGCGGTCGTGAAGGACTTGCCGATGAAGTCGTCGATGTCGAGGTTCGGGTTGGTGACGTCCTTGCCTTCATTGGCCATGAAGTCGGTCAGGCTGCGGGCCTGCTGGTAGCGCCAATGGGTACCGATCAGGTCGCTATCGTTGATGTAGGCGTCATAGACGTTTTCGCCCGACTGCATCTGCGTCTGCAGCTTTTCGACGACGTCGCCTTCACCGATCAGGTCGTGGGTGATCTTGATGCCGGTGATGTCGGAGAAGGCCTTGGCCAGCGTCTTCGATTCGTATTCATGCGTGGTGATCGTTTCGGAAACGACCTTGATTTCCATGCCCGCAAAGGGCTTGGCCGCATCGACGAACCACTGCATTTCGGCTTCCTGGGCCGCACGGTCGAGCGAGGACATGTCGCCGATTTCGGTGTCGAGGAACGTCTTTGCCTCGTCCATGCCGGCAAATGCGGTGCCGGTGAAGGCCAGCAGCATGGCCGCCGTCGTAGTCAAAAGATGCCGTCGCATAATTCCCTCCCTTAGGTTTGCGATTGCGTTTCTTTAGCTTTCGAGGGGTCGCTGGTTTAGCGGCCCCTCAAATCGGTTCGCCTCAGACGTAGCGGAAGACGCCGACGGCATAGACCAGGGAAAGCACAAGCGCCAACCACAGGTTCTGCCCGCCGACGAAGCCGAGCCACGCGAGGTGAATGAAGGCGCTGCCGAGCAGCGACACGAAGAGGCGATCGCCCCGTGTCGTCTCGAAGCGCAGGATGCCGACGCGCGGATTGCCGCCCGGCGAGGCATATTCCCAGACTGCCATCATCGACAGCAGTGCGAAGATGGTGAGAAAGAACATGGCCGATGGGAACGACCAGGCCATCCAGCCGCCCGCGACCAGCGGCGCGAACCAGTCGCGCGCGCCATCCTTGACCGGAAGCATGCTCATGAGCAGCCCGGCGGCAGAAGCATAGACGACGAGTACGGCGGCGAAGGGCAGTTGCCAACGGGCCTTGCGAACGGGTTGAGCGGTCATCATACCCTCCCCAGGGCAAAGCCCTTGGCGATGTAGTTGCGAACGAAATAGATCACCAGTGCGCCCGGGATGATGGTGAGCACGCCGGCAGCGGCGAGCACACCCCAGTCGAGGCCGGAGGCGGAAACGGTACGGGTCATGGTGGCGGCGATCGGCTTGGCGTCCGTGGTCGTCAGCGTGCGGGCAAGCAAGAGTTCGACCCAGGAGAACATGAAGCAGAAGAAGGCGGCGACACCGATGCCCGATGCGATCAGCGGCATGAAGATCTTCACGAAGAAGCGCGGGAACGAGTAGCCGTCGATATAGGCCGTTTCGTCGATTTCCTTCGGCACGCCCGACATGAAGCCTTCCAGGATCCAGACGGCGAGCGGCACGTTGAACAGGCAGTGCGCAAGGGCGACCGCGATGTGCGTGTCGATCAGGCCGAAGGCCGAATAGAGCTGGAAGAAGGGCAGGGCGAAGACCGCGGGCGGCGCCATGCGGTTGGTCAAGAGCCAGAAGAACAGGTGCTTGTCGCCGAGGAAGCGGTAACGCGAGAAGGCATAGGCTGCCGGCAGCGCTGCTGCGACCGAGATCACCGTGTTCATCACGACGTAGATGATCGAGTTGATGTAGCCGTTGTACCAGGAGGGATCGGTGAAGATCACCTCATAGTTGCGGAGCGTCGGATTGACGGGCCAGAGCGAGAACGTGCTCAGGATCTCGCTCGTTTCCTTGAAGCTCATGTTGACGAGCCAATAGATCGGCAGGAGCAGGAAGACGATGTAGATCGTCGGCACCAGCCAGGAGAGGCGTTCGGTAAGTGGTTTTGTCTGCATTTCTTTTCTCCTCCCGCCTTTGTCAGCCTTGCGCGTCGCTCGTGGTCATCACGGTGTAGAAGATCCACGAGAGCAGCAGGATGATGAGGAAGTAGATGATCGATAGCGCTGCCGCCGGACCGAGGTCGAACTGGCCAATGGCCGTCTTGACGAGGTCGATCGACAGGAAGGTGGTGGAGTTGCCCGGGCCGCCGCCGGTGACGACGAAGGGCTCGGTGTAGATCATGAAACTGTCCATGAAGCGCAGCAGGAAGGCGATCAAAAGCACGCGCTTCATCTTCGGCAACTGGATGTAGCGGAACACCGACCACCGCGAGGCGCCGTCGATCTTGGCCGCCTGGTAATAGGCGTCCGGGATAGACACGAGGCCGGCATAGCACAGAAGCACGACGAGGCTCGTCCAGTGCCAGACGTCCATGACGATCAGCGTCACCCAGGCAGCAACCGGGTTCTGCACGTAGTTGTAGTTGATGCCCATTGCCTCGAGCGTACGGCCGAGCAGACCGATGTCGACGCGGCCGAAGACCTGCCAGATGGTGCCGACGACGTTCCACGGGATCAAGAGCGGCAGCGCCATCAGCACGAGGCAGACCGGAACGCCGAGACCCTTCTTCGGCATGTTGAGCGCGATGATGATGCCGAGCGGGATCTCGATCGCCAGAATGATCGCAGAGAAGATCAGGTTGCGGGTGAGCGCGTCCCAGAAGCGGTCCGACGTCAGCACCTGCACGTACCAGTCGGTGCCGGCCCAGAAGAACTCGTTGTTGCCGAAGGTATCTTGGACCGAATAGTTGACGACGGTCATCAGCGGGATGACGGCCGAGAAGGCGACCAGCACGAGGACCGGCAGCACCATGAACCAGGCCTTGTTGTTCCAGGTTTTCTCCATGGTCAGGCCTCCTCGCCGACGCGCCAGGAATCGGCGTAGATGTTGATGGCTTTCGGATCGAAGCGGACGCGCGGATCGGCGGGGATCTCGCCATCCTCGTCGACGATGATCGAGATCGGCTGGTCGGCGAAGCGGGCGCGCACGATCTTGTGGCGGCCGATGTCCTCGACCTTGGTGATGGCGACCGGCATGCCCTCGCGGCCGAGCGAGACGAACTCCGGACGGATCCCGAGTTCGGTCTTCGCACCGGCTTTGACCTTGGGCAGAAAATTCAGGGCCACATGCTCGCCGCCAACCGTCGCGGTGTTGCCATCGAGCTTGACCGGCAGCACGTTCATGCCCGGCGAACCGATGAAGTAACCGACGAAGGTGTGGCGCGGGCGCTCGAAGAGCTCGGCCGGCGTACCGATCTGCACGATCTGGCCGTCATACATGACGACGACCTTGTCGGCGAAGGTGAGCGCCTCGGTCTGATCGTGGGTGACGTAGACCATGGTGAAGCCGAACTGCTTGTGCAGCCGCTTGATCTGCGAGCGCAGCACCCACTTCATTTCCGGGTCGATGACGGTCAGCGGCTCATCGAACAGGATGGCGCTGACGTCGTTGCGCACCAGGCCGCGGCCGAGCGAGATCTTCTGCTTTTGGTCGGCAGTGAGGCCGCGGGCGGTCTTCTTCGCCCAGCCGCCAAGGCCGATCATCTCGATCGTCTCCTTGACGCGGCGGTCGACCTCGGCTTCCGGCACATGCCGGTTGCGCAAGGGGAAGGCCAGATTGTCGTAGACCGTCATCGTGTCGTAGATGACAGGGAACTGGAACACCTGGGCGATGTTGCGTTCCTGGGTGGAGAGATGCGTCACGTCCTTGCCGTCGAAAAGGATGCGCCCTTCCGACGGATTGAGCAGGCCCGAGATGATGTTGAGCAGTGTGGTCTTGCCGCAACCGGACGGTCCGAGCAGCGCGTAGGCGCCGCCGTCGTTCCATTCGTGATGCACTTCCTTCAGCGCGTAGTCGTTTTCAGACTTCGGCTTGGCGCCGTAGGCGTGGCGGATATGTTCGAGATCGATGCGTGCCATGTTTTCCTCCCAGCGCCTCCTTAGGCCGTGCCGCCGATGGCGCGTCCATCAGGCCCGAAGGCCATGAGGTGGCGGGTGTCGACGAAGACCTCGAGGGTCGCGTCCGGTTCGATGTCGTGGATGCCCGGCGCCAGCATGACCCAGCGCGCATTGGCAAAGCCGACGTGAATGAAGCTCTCCGAGCCGGCGATCTCCGAGATCGCGGTCTTGACGGTCAGCGCGTCGCCGCCGCCCTGCGGGCGATCGAACGAAATGTGATGCGGCTGGAAGGCGACGGTGCAGGGACCGTCGGCAATCGATGCCAGGTGCGCGGGAACCGAGAGCACGTGCTTGCCGTCGAGGGTGAGCACCGAGCCGGTCTTGACGAGCTCGATGCAGTTCAGCGGCGGGTCGGCGAAGGTGCGGGCGGTTATGAGGTCAACCGGGCGGCGGTAGACGTCGATCGTCTTGCCGAACTGGGTGATGCGGCCCTGGCTAAGCGAAGCCGTGTTGCCGCCGAGCAGCAGCGCTTCCGAAGGCTCCGTCGTCGCGTAGACGAAGATGGCGCCGGAGGCCGCAAAGATCTTCGGCAGTTCCTCGCGCAGTTCCTCGCGCAGCTTGTAGTCGAGATTGGCGAGCGGTTCATCGAGCAGCACGAGATCGGCGTTCTTGACGATGGCGCGCGCAAGTGCTGTGCGCTGCTGCTGGCCGCCCGAGAGGTTGAGCGGCGTGCGGTCGAGGTAGGGCGTCAGCTTCAATAGATCGGCGGCCTTGCGCACTTCGCGATCGATCGTCGCGGCGTCGGCACCGCTGATGCGCATCGGCGAGGCGATGTTTTCATAGACGGTCAGCGCCGGATAATTGATGAACTGCTGGTAGACCATGGCGACGGAACGCTTCTGCACCGGCAGGCCGGTGACGTCGGTGCCGTCGAAGATCAGCGAGCCGGAGGCCGGCTTGTCGAGACCGGCCATCAGCCGCATCAGCGACGTCTTGCCGGACAGGGTCGGGCCGAGCAGTACGTTCAGCGACCCCCTCTCCAGCACCAGGTCGGTCGGGTAGATATGCGTCTCCCCGCCCACGACCTTGGATATCTTCTTCATTTCAAGCATTGAATTCTCCACCCAGCCGGTCGGCAGTCCCGAGCATTTCCACGCTGCCGTGAAACCGCTCTACTTCATCGTTGTTCGCATTTCCGGACGCAAAAACTGCTGCGCCCTCGCTGGAAATGCTCATGAATGCGAGGGTCCTCAGGCGGCTGCGTTGGCCGCGCCTCGCATGTATTCCTCCAGTGCCGCCGCCTCGCCGGGCGTCAGCTTCAATCCCAGTTTCGTCCGGCGCCACAGCACGTCCTCGGAGTGCCGAGCCCATTCCTGCGCAATCAGCCACTTGACCTCGGCCTCAAAGAGGTCTGCGCCGAAGTGGCGGCCAAGAGCCGCCTCGTTCGTGGCCGAGCCGAGCAGGGTTGCGGCCCGTGTTCCATAAAGACGCACGAGGCGCCGGGCATGGGCGGGCGTAAGGAAAGGGTATTGCTTCTGCAGCTTGGCAACCTGGTCGGCATAGCCTTCGGTCGGAAAGTCGCCGCCCGGCAGCTTCGAACCGGCCGTCCATTTCGAGCCCTTCACGCCGATGGCCTCGCCGATCTTCTCGAGCGCGGATTCGCCGAGGCGGCGGTAGGTCGTCAGCTTGCCACCAAAGACATTGAGCAGCGGTGCCGAACCCTTGTCGCCCTCGACGCGCAGCACGTAGTCGCGGGTTGCTTCCTGCGCCTTGCTGGCGCCATCGTCGTAGAGCGGGCGCACGGCCGAGTAGGTCCAGACGATGTCGTCCTTCGTCACCGGCTCGAGGAAGTATTCGCTTGCGGCCTGGCAGAGATAGTCGACCTCGGCGTCGCTGATGCGCACGTCCGCCGGATTGCCGGTGTAATCGCGATCGGTGGTGCCGATCAGCGTGAAGTCTTCTTCGTAAGGGATGGCGAACATGATGCGGCCATCCGGGTTCTGGAAGAAATAGGCGCGCGGATCGTCGAATTTCTTCTTCACCACGATGTGGCTGCCCTGAACGAGGCGGACATTGTGCACGTCGTTCTTGCCGAGTGCGCCCGACAGCACCGCATCGACCCAGGGGCCGGCGGCATTGATCAGCATGCGCGCCCGCAGCGTCTTGCGTTCGCCGCTTGCCTGGTTCTCGGTCTCGACGGTCCAGAGCGCGCCGTCGCGCCGCGCGGAGACGACGCGGGTGCGGGCCATGATGACGGCGCCGCGATCGGCAGCGTCGCGGGCGTTGAGTACGACCAGGCGGGCGTCGTTGACCCAGCCGTCGGAATATTCGAACGCCTTGTTGAACAGGCGCTTCAGCGGCTTGCCGGCCGGATCGCGGTTCATGTCCAGGGTCGCCGTTGCCGGCAACAACTTGCGGCCGCCGATATGGTCGTAAAGGAACAGGCCGAGGCGGATGAGCCAGGCCGGGCGCAGGCCGCCCTTGTGATAGGGCAGCACGAAGCGCATCGGCCAGATGACGTGTGGCGCCATCGCCCACAGTACTTCGCGCTCCATCAGCGCTTCGCGCACCAGGCGGAATTCATAATGCTCGAGATAGCGCAGGCCACCATGAATGAGCTTGGTGGAGCCGGAAGAGGTGCCGGAGGCGAAATCGTTCATTTCGGCCAAGGCGACCGAGTACCCACGGCCGACCGCGTCGCGCGCGATACCGCATCCGTTGATGCCGCCGCCGATGACGAAGACGTCGTAGATTGCCTGCTCTGACACTGCTGTTTCCCCTCCACTTTTCGCGATGCACAATTTGATGCATCAGCGAAAGTGAAATCAGTTAAAACGAAAACATATCGAATGTCAAACGAATGCTCCCCGAATCTTTAGGGGTGCCTTATTCTCCTGCCTCAGGCGTCGGTTTCGATCAGCCGAACGTCCTGTTCGGCACAGATTTTCCTGACATTTTCGAGCGTACAGCGGTCAGTGATAAAGGTCTGAACCTGGGAGATATGACCGATGCGCACCGGCGCGGTTCTTTCGAACTTGGTCGAGTCGGAAACGAGGATGACGTGGCGGGCATTGGCGATGATCGCCTGGGCCACTTTCACCTCGCGAAAATCGAAATCAAGAAGAGCACCGTCATGGTCGATCGCAGATGCGCCGATGACGGCAAAATCGACCTTGAACTGCTTGATGAAGTCGACCGCAGCCTCGCCGACGATGCCACCATCAGAGCCCCGCACGACGCCGCCTGTTATCACCACCTCGATCGACGGGAAGACGCGCAAGCGGTTGGCGACGTTGATGTTGTTGGTGATGACCATCAATTCCTTGTGGTCGAGCAGGGCTTCGCCCACGGCCTCGGTGGTGGTGCCGATGTTGATGAACAGCGAGGCGTTGTCGGGGATGAGTTCGGCGGCAGCTCTGCCGATCGCCTGTTTCTCCGGGGCGGCGATCTGCCGGCGGGCGTCGTATTTGACGTTTTCCTTGCCGCTCGGGAAGATCGCCCCGCCGTGAATGCGGTTCAAAACCTTGGCGTCGCAGAGGTCGTTCAGGTCTTTTCGGATGGTTTGCGGTGTGACGGAAAAGCGCTGCGCCAGCTCCTCGACAAGCACGCGGCCCTCGCTCTTTGCCAGCTCCAGGATCTCCGCCTGCCGACCTGTCAGGTACATTTCATCCTCCCCATTTTCGTTTTGGTTCATAATATGCAAAAACGAAAGCTGCGCAATTTCAGAATCGGCGTTTGCGATGAAATCACTTTCGCTGGCGGTCAAGGTTGCGGTGCGCGTTGCATTCGTTTCGCCAATGGGCGACGCTACCTGAGGTATGAAAAGGGGAGAGAGATGTTCCATCCGGCCTTGTTCAAGGGCATGACTGTCGTGGTGACCGGCGCGGGGCGCGGCATCGGGCTTGAGGTCGCCCGCCAGTTCCTGGACTGCGGTGCGCACGTCCTCGTCCATGCCGGTCGATCGATCGGCGACTTGCCCGATTTTCTCGAAACGGCGGCAACCGAAGGCCGGGCTCATGTCGCAACGGCGGACTTTCTGGCGCCTGGTGGCGTCGAGGGGCTGGCCGACGTGGTCCGAAGCCGGTTCGACAGCATCGATATCCTCATCAACAATGCCGGCACGATGGTTGGTCGTTTCCCGGCGGCAGAGCTGACCGACGAGCAGTACCAGACCGTTGTGCAGCTCAACCAGACTGCGGTCGTCGAGATGACGCGGGCGATGCTGCCGCTTCTTCGCAAGGGTACGCATCCGGCTATCGTCAACACCGTCTCGATTTCGGCCGTCACCGGCGGCAGCGCCGGTTCATCGATATATTCGGCGACCAAGGCTTTCGTCGCCACCTATTCCAAGGCTCTGGCGCGCGAGCTCGCGCCCGATGGCATCCGCGTCAATTGCGTTTCGCCGGGCACGATCACCACCGAATTCCACGAGCGCTATTCATCGCCGGAGAAACTGGAAGCGACGCGCAAGACCATTCCGCTCGGTCGTCTCGGCACGGCGGAGGATTGTGCGCCCGCCTATCTGTTTCTCGCCTCGCATGCGCTGTCCGGCTACATCACCGGCCAGGTGCTGGAGGTGAATGGTGGGCAACTGATCGCTTGAGTGGGGCGCTACAACATGCGCTTGTTTCGGCGCTTGCCCCTCATCCGCCTGCCGGTACCTTCTCCCCGCAGGCGGGGAGAAGGTACGATGCCGCGCCCGCCAAGGTCTGATGCGAGACCAGAGCAGGTTCGCCTTTCCATGTGCGAGAGGGATGTTGCTTCGCCAATTGAGTTTTTGTCGTTGGGATCGAGGCCCGTCCCATCTCCCCGCATGCGGGGAGAGGGCTAGGGTGAGGGGCAAGCCCGGCTAGTATAGTGAGAGACAGGTTCGAAAACGCCAAAGGTTCAGCATGATCGACAAGCTCGAAATGTTCCTCGTCCTTGCACGCGAAAGGCATTTTGGCCGCGCGGCGGAAGAGTGCGGGGTGACGCAGCCGACGCTGTCGGCGGCCATCCGTCAGCTTGAGGACCAGCTTGGCGTGATCCTCGTCAGCCGCGGCTCGCGCTTTCAGGGGCTGACGCCGGAGGGCCAGCGGGTACTCGAATGGGCGCGCCGGATCGTCGGCGATACCCGCACCATGCGCGAGGAAATGCGGGCGGCGCGCAAGGGGCTTTCGGGTCATATCCGTCTCGCCGCGGTGCCGACGACGCTCGCCATGGTGCCGATGCTGACGGCACCGTTCCAGGAAAAACACCCTGATGTGACCTTCTCGGTGCTCTCGACGACATCGCTGCAGATCCTGGCGCTGCTCGAAAATCTCGAGATCGACGCGGGCCTCACCTATCTGGAGAACGAGCCGCTCGGCCGGGTGACCAGCGTGCCGCTTCAGGTCGAGCGCTATCACCTCGTCACCGCCGCCGGAACGCCGCTCGCAGAGCGGGAAAGCGTGACGTGGAAAGAGGTTAGTGACGTTCGGCTTTGTCTATTGACGGCCGATATGCAGAACCGCCGCATCGTCAACCAGCATTTTGCCGAGGCTGGCGTCGTCGCCAAGCCGACGCTCGAATCGAACTCGATGATCGTGCTTTTCTCGCATGTGCGCACCGGCCGCTGGGCCAGCATCATGCCGTTCAACGTCGCGAAATCATTCGGTTTTCACGAAGACATTCGGATGATCCCGATCGTCGATCCGGACGCCCGCCACACGGTCGGCCTGGTTGCGACACACCGTGAGCCGTTTACGCCACTTGTCTCGGCCCTGCTGCACGAGGCGCGTACTCTTGGCGAGCGAAATCAGGTTCAATAGATTTCTTCTATCGACCGACGGAACAGCCTTATTGACCCTTCGGGCCATAAGCGCGAAGCTTTTTTGATTATGGCTGGAGACCGCTGAGGAACGGCTTCCGTCAGGCACTGAAATGTCGGCTGGGACGCTCGCCCGTTTCGGGGATCGCCTTCCAGCCCATGAGCCGGGAGGGCTCCTGTTGAACATCCATCAGCCGCGCACCGACATCGCGGAAACCACGCTCGCCATCGTCGAGGAGCTCAAGGGGCTCGAAGGGCCATTGCTGCCGATCCTGCACGGGCTTCAGGAAGAATTCGGCTACGTGCCGCAGGACTGTCTTCCCGTGATTGCACGCGAGCTCAACCTGTCGCGCGCCGAAGTCTATGGCGTCATGAGCTTCTACCATGACTTCCGCGAGCATCCGGCCGGGCGCCATGTGCTGAAACTCTGTCGCGCCGAGGCCTGCCAGTCGATGGGCGGCGATCAGCTTGCCGAACGCGCCAAGCGGCTGCTCGGCATCGACTTCCATGAGACGACGCCGGATGGCGCCGTGACGCTCGAACCCGTCTACTGTCTCGGGCTCTGTTCCTGCGCACCCTCCGCGATGCTCGACGGAGAGGTGCATGCTAGGCTCGATGCCGCCGATCTCGAAGCGCTCGTTCAGGAGGCGCGTCGATGACAACGAAGGTCTTCATTCCGCGTGATGCTGCCGCCGTCGCGCTCGGTGCCGAAAAGGTCGTGAACGCTATGGCCGAGGCGATCGCCGCCCGCGGTCTCGACGCGGTGATTGTACGCAACGGCTCGCGTGGCATGCACTGGCTGGAGCCGCTGGTTGAGGTGGAAACAGCCGAGGGGCGTATCGCTTACGGTCCGGTCAAGGCGCGCGACGTCGCCTCTCTCCTTGATTCTGACCTGCTTGACGGTGGCGACCATGCGCTCTGTCTCGGGAAGACCGAGGAGATCCCCTTCCTCAAGCAGCAGACGCGGCTGACCTTTGCCCGCTGCGGCGTCATCGATCCCCTGTCGCTCGACGATTACCAGGCGCATGGCGGGCTCGCGGGTTTGCGCAACGCCATCGCCATGGCACCGCAAGACATCGTCGTCCAGGTGACCGAGAGCGGCCTTCGCGGCCGCGGCGGCGCGGGCTTTCCGACCGGCATCAAGTGGAAGACGGTTCTCGAGGCGGCGGGCGCGCGCAAATACATCGTCTGCAATGCCGACGAGGGTGACAGCGGTACCTTCGCCGACCGGATGATCATGGAGGGTGACCCCTTCGTGCTGATCGAAGGCATGGCGATTGCCGGCCTCGCGACGGGCGCCACCAAGGGCTTCATCTATACCCGGTCCGAATATCCGCATGCGATCGCCGCGATGGCCGAGGCGATCGAGATTGCACGCAAGGCCGGCGTGCTCGGCGCCTCGGTGCTCGGCTCTGGCCACGCCTTCGACATGGAAGTGCGCGAGGGTGCCGGCGCCTATGTCTGCGGCGAGGAAACGGCGCTTCTGAACAGCCTTGAAGGCAAGCGCGGCATCGTGCGCGCCAAGCCGCCGCTGCCGGCCCACAAGGGTCTGTTCGACTGTCCGACTGTTATCAACAATGTGATCTCGCTCGCTTCCGTTCCCATCATCATGGACAAGGGCGCCGCCTTCTACCGTGACTTCGGCATGGGTCGGTCGCGCGGCACCATCCCGATCCAGATCGCTGGCAACGTCAAATATGCCGGTCTGTTCGAGACCGCCTTCGGTCTGTCGCTCGGCGAAATCATCGATCATATCGGCGGCGGCACGGCGAGCGGCCGGCCGGTCAAGGCCGTGCAGGTGGGCGGCCCGCTCGGCGCCTACTTCCCTCGCGCCCTCTTCGACACGCCGTTCGACTACGAAGCCTTTGCGGCCCGCGATGGTCTCATCGGCCATGCCGGCATCGTCGTCTTCGACGACACGGCAGATATGCTGCACCAGGCCCGTTTCGCCATGGAATTCTGCGCCGTCGAAAGCTGCGGCAAATGCACCCCCTGCCGCATCGGCTCGACCCGCGGCGTCGAGGTGGCCGACAGGATCGCCGCCGGCATCGAGCCGGAGAAGAACCGCGAGCTGCTCGCCGATCTCTGCAATACGATGAAGTTCGGTTCGCTCTGCGCCCTTGGCGGCTTCACGCCCTATCCGGTGCTGAGCGCCATGACCCATTTCCCGGATGATTTTCAGCCGGCACCGCGCGTTGAAGCGGCGGAGTGAGGAGGAAGACCATGTCTCTCATTCATGAAATCGACTACGGCACTCCTGCTTCGAAGTCCGAAAAGCTGGTGACGCTGACGATCGACGGGCGCGAGGTCACCGTGCCCGAGGGTACCTCGATCATGCGCGCGGCGATGGACGCGGGCATCGAGGTGCCGAAGCTCTGCGCGTCGGACATGATGGATGCCTTCGGCTCCTGCCGGCTCTGTCTGGTCGAGATCAAGGGCCGCGCCGGGATGCCGGCTTCCTGCACGACGCCGGTTGCGGCCGGCCTCGAGGTCTCCACCCAGACGTCGCGGCTGAAGGATGTGCGCCGCGGGGTGATGGAGCTCTACATCTCCGACCACCCGCTCGACTGTCTGACCTGTGCCGCCAATGGCGACTGCGAGCTGCAGGACATGGCGGGTGCCGTCGGCCTGCGCGACGTGCGCTACGGCTACGAGGGCGAGAACCACGTCACCGCGCGCAACAATGGCGAGATCAACGCCAAATGGATGCCGAAGGACGAGTCCAACCCGTACTTCACCTATGATCCGGCAAAGTGCATCGTCTGTTCGCGCTGCGTGCGCGCCTGCGAGGAAGTGCAGGGCACCTTCGCGCTGACGATCGGCGGCCGCGGTTTCGACAGCCGCGTTGCGGCCGGCATGGCGGAAGACTTCATGTCGTCGGAATGCGTCTCCTGCGGCGCCTGCGTCCAGGCCTGCCCGACGGCGACGCTCATCGAAAAATCGGTCATCGAGATCGGCCAGCCGGAACATTCCGAAGTGACGACCTGCGCCTATTGCGGCGTCGGCTGTTCGTTCAAGGCGGAGATGCGCGGCGAAGAGCTTGTGCGCATGGTGCCGTGGAAGGACGGCCAGGCGAACCGCGGCCATTCCTGCGTCAAGGGTCGCTTCGCCTATGGCTATTCCAACCACAGGGACCGCATCCTCAACCCGATGATCCGCGAGAAGATCTCCGACCCGTGGCGCGAAGTCACGTGGGAGGAGGCCTATGCCCATGTGGCTTCGGAATTCCGGCGGATCCAGTACCAACATGGCCGCGATTCCGTCGGCGGCATCACCTCGTCGCGTTGCACCAACGAAGAGACCTATCTGGTGCAAAAGCTGGTGCGTGCCGGCTTCGGCAACAACAATGTCGACACTTGCGCCCGTGTCTGCCACTCGCCGACCGGCTATGGCCTCGGCCAGGCCTTCGGCACGTCGGCCGGCACGCAGAACTTCGACAGCGTCGAATATACCGACGTTGCCGTCATTATCGGCGCCAACCCGACCGATGGTCATCCGGTCTTCGCGTCACGGCTGAAGAAGCGACTGCGCGAGGGCGCAAAACTGATCGTCATCGATCCGCGCCGCACCGACATCGTGCGCTCGGCGCATGTGGAAGCTGCCTATCACCTGCCGCTGCAGCCCGGCACCAATGTCGCGATCCTGACCTCGATCGCCCATGTGATCGTGACCGAAGGGCTCGCCAACGAAGCCTTCATCCGCGAGCGCTGCGACTGGTCGGAATACGAGGACTGGGCGGCTTTCGTTGCCGAGCCCTATCACAGCCCGGAGGCGACCGAAGCCTATACCGGCGTGCCCGCCGATCTGGTGCGTGGCGCGGCCCGGCTTTATGCCACCGGCGGCAACGGCGCGATCTACTACGGTCTCGGTGTCACCGAGCACAGCCAGGGCTCGACCACGGTGATGGCGATCGCCAACCTTGCCATGGTCACCGGCAATATCGGCCGACCGGGTGTGGGCGTGAACCCGCTGCGCGGCCAGAACAACGTGCAGGGTTCCTGCGACATGGGTTCGTTCCCGCACGAGCTGCCGGGTTACCGACACATCTCCGACGACGCGACTCGCGAGACCTTCGAGAAGCTCTGGGGCGTCCAGATCTCCAACGAACCGGGCCTGCGCATCCCCAACATGCTCGATGCCGCCGTCGACGGCACCTTCAAGGGCATCTACATCCAGGGCGAAGACATCCTGCAGTCCGACCCGGACACGAAGCACGTGGCCGCCGGCTTGGCCGCGATGGAATGTGTCGTCGTGCACGACCTCTTCCTCAACGAGACGGCCAACTATGCGCATGTCTTCCTGCCGGGCTCGACTTTCCTCGAAAAGGACGGAACCTTCACCAATGCCGAGCGCCGCATCAATCGCGTTCGCAAGGTGATGACGCCGAAGAACGGCTATGCCGACTGGGAGGTCACGCAGAAGCTTGCACAGGCGATGGGCCTCAACTGGAACTATCGCCACCCATCGGAGATCATGGACGAGATCGCCGCAACGACGCCGAGCTTTGCGCTGGTGACCTACGACTATCTCGACAAGATGGGCTCGGTGCAGTGGCCCTGCAACGAGAAGCATCCCGAGGGCTCGCCGATCATGCATGTCGACGGCTTCGTGCGCGGCAAGGGCAAGTTCATCCGCACCGAATATGTCGCGACCGACGAGCGCACCGGTCCGCGCTTCCCGCTGTTGCTCACCACCGGCCGCATCCTCAGCCAGTACAATGTCGGCGCCCAGACGCGGCGCACCGACAACGTCGTCTGGCATGCGGAAGACCGGCTGGAAATCCATCCGCATGACGCCGAGCAGCGTGGCATTCGCGATGGCGACTGGATCCGCCTTGCGAGCCGCGCGGGCGAGACGACGCTGCGCTCGCTGATCACCGATCGCGTGGCACCCGGTGTCGTCTACACCACCTTCCACCATCCGACGACGCAGGCGAACGTCATCACCACGGACTTCTCCGACTGGGCCACCAATTGCCCGGAATACAAGGTGACCGCGGTGCAGGTTATGCCGTCGAACGGTCCATCGGATTGGCAGGTGGACTACGACGAGCAGGCCCGCCAGTCGCGCCGGATTTCCGGCAAGCTGGAGGCGGCGGAGTAATGTTCTTCGGCGCGAGTGGCCATGGCGACGTTTAAGACATCAAAGACCGTTCCCGAGGCCGCCCGCCGCAATGGCGCGCTTCGGGACGGATCGCGTGCCGTGCCAGAGGAAACGCCGGTCGCCTTTACCTATGGCGGCTCGACCCATGCTGTCATGATGGCGACGCCCGGCGATCTCGAGGATTTTGCCGTGGGCTTCAGTCTGACCGAGGGCATCATTACCAATCCCGATCAGATCGAAACGGTCGAGATCGTTTCGGAGACGGTCGCCGGGCATCTCGGCATCGACCTGCAGATTGCGCTTCGGGATGAAGAGAATGACATGCTCCGCCAGCGCCGCCGGCATATGGCGGGTCCGGTCGGCTGCGGACTTTGCGGTATCGAATCGATCGAACAGGCGGTGCGGCCGACGCCGGATGTTTCCGGTTCGATGCTGCGGCTCTCCGAGGAGGACGTGGTTTCGGCCGTCGCCCTGCTCAACGGCCAGCAGCCGCTGCACTTCGAGACGCGCGCCGTGCACGGTGCCGCCTTCTTCGTCCCGGGTCGCGGCCTGATTGCCGTGCGCGAGGATGTCGGCCGCCACAACGCGCTCGACAAGCTGGTGGGTGCCGCGGCGCGCGCTGGCTTCAGCGGTAGCGAAGGGGCCGTCGTCGTGACGAGCCGTGTCTCCGTCGAAATGGTGCAGAAGACGGCGGTCGTCGGCAGCCCCGTGATTATCGCCATCTCGGCGCCGACGGCGCTTGCGATCCGCACGGCGGAAGCCGCCGGCATGACGCTGATTGCACTCGTGCGCGGCGACGAATTCGAGATCTTCACCCATGCCGAACGCATCAAGTCCGGAGCCGTCGCCGATGTCGCATGACAATCCCAACGCCAAGCTGATCTACATGGCAAACCAGATCGCCACCTTCTTCAAGAGTCAGCCGCAGGCCGAGGCTGCGCAAGGCGTTGCAACCCACATCAACAAGTACTGGGAGCCGCGCATGCGGCGCAAATTGTTCGAGCACATCGACAAGGGCGGCGAAGGGTTGACGCCGCTGGTGCTGGAGGCGGCGCCCAAGATCAAGCGCCCGGAAGCGGCCTGAGGCGTCAACGCCAACCGCAGCCTTGAGCGCTGGTGCGGCCTACCAACGCGCGATAGTGCACGTGCGATGAACGGTCGTGGTCGCGGCTCTGTCGACACCTGAAAAAGACTAAGGGAAGGCGGCTACCGGTCGCCGCCTTCCCCATTTCCGAGCGCGGGGTGCAGGGATGTGCGCTCAGAAATTCTGCCAGCCGTCTGCGGCGGGTGCCGTGGCGGCCATCGTTCGCCCACCGCCGCGCATGGCGCGGGCGGTTGCCTGCAGCCGGGCGGGCTGCGCACGGTCGTCGAAATGGCGGCTCGCGTCGATCACGTGGGCTTGCTCGCCGTAGCGGAACTGGCTGAGCAATTCGTGCAGTGCTTCGGCCTCGCGGGCCATGGTGTGGCTGGCCGCAGTGCTTTCTTCCACCATCGCAGCATTCTGCTGGGTCGCCTGGTCCATCGAGTTGACCGCCTGGTTGATCTCCTTGAGGCCGGTCGATTGCTCGCGTGCGGCTTCAACGATCGCGGACACGTTCGAGTTGATCTCCTGGACCTGGATCAGGATCTCTTCGAGGGCAGCACCCGTCTGCCCGACCAGAGACACGCCGTTCTTGACATGCTCGGTCGAGGTGCTGATCAGCGCCTTGATATCCTTGGCGGCGCTTGCCGAGCGTTGCGCCAGTTCGCGTACTTCCTGGGCTACGACGGCAAATCCCTTGCCCGCCTCGCCGGCGCGGGCCGCCTCGACGCCGGCGTTGAGCGCCAGGAGGTTCGTCTGGAAGGCGATATCGTCGATGACACCGATGATATTGGAGATTTCCCGCGAGGATTGTTCGATCTGGTCCATGGCGCCAATGGCACTCTTGACGACGTTGCCGGAGCGCTCGGCGCCGGCCTTGGTCTTGGCCACCAGACCGCCAGCCTCCTCGGCCCGCCGACTGGAGTCGGAAACTGTGGCGGTGATCTCGTCGAGCGCGGCTGCGGTTTCCTCGACCGAAGCTGCCTGCTGTTCCGTGCGCTTCGACAGGTCGTCGGCCGCCGAGCGGATCTCGCGAGCACCGGATGCGATGGCGTTGGCATTTTCACCGACGGTTCGCATCGCCTCCCGCAGCTTGGCAGTCGCGCCGTTGAAGTCGGTTCTCACCGTCTCCATGCTCGGCACGAAGGGCGTATCCAGGTTCCGCGTCAAGTCACCTTCAGCAAGGGCTCGCAGGCCCGCCCCGAGGCTGTTGATGGCTCCCATGCGTTCGCTAACGTCGGTGGCGAACTTGACCACCTTGTAGACCTTGCCGCTGAAGTCGCGGATCGGATTGTAGGCGGCCTGGATCCAGATCTCCTTGCCACCCTTGCCGTAGCGCACGAACTCGTTGGAGAAGAACTCGCCGGCGGCAAGGCGCTTCCAGAAATCGGCATATTCGGCGCTTTTGGCATAGGTCGGTTCACAGAACATGCTGTGGTGCTTGCCCTGGATTTCCTGAAGGCTGTAGCCAAGGGCGCCGCAGAAATTCTCGTTCGCCGTCAGGATCTCACCCGTTGGCGTGAACTCGATCACCGCCTGCGAGCGGGAGATGGCGTCCAGTTTGCCGGCGTCCTCTGTCGCCTTGATCTTGGCGGCGGTGATGTCGCTTGCGAATTTCACCACCTTGTAGGGCTTGCCGCCGCGGAACACCGGGTTGTAGCTCGCCTGGATCCAGATTTCGCGCCCGCCCTTGGCGATGCGCTTATAGGCGTTGGCATCGAATTCGCCGCGGCCGAGGCGGGCCCAGAAGTCGCGGTATTCCTGCGTCTGGGCATAGTCGGCGGGACAGAAGATGCGGTGGTGCTGGCCGACGATCTCGGCAAGACTGTAAGCGACAGCCTGGCAGAAATTCTCGTTGGCGGTCAAGATTTTGCCGGTCAGGTCGAACTGGATGATGGCCTGTGATTTCGAAAGCGCGGCGATGATCTGGTTTGCATCCGCGATTTTGCCGAGAGCGAACATGGTAACCCTCTGATCTCGTTGGTTTGGTCCGAACCGGTGTTTGTGCGTGCCGTCGACAGGGCTTGCGGGGCCAAAGCGGCGCAAACTCCCTGGACGAAGACAAATGCCGGTTTGCCGAAAAATGTCTGGTCCGTCCTGCGCCGGCCCTTCCGGGTCAGCGGTTTCTTGCTTCGTGGGGAGTGTTCGAACTACCGGGCTTCATGCCCAAGGCGCCGTGTTTTATGCAATCTAGGTTAGTAACAGGACTATTAAGCGGGTGTTAAAATAGCAACTATCAAATTTCAGTTGTAAAAACTCACAGGCCGTATCTGGGTTGAATTAGGTAATTCTTTATTTCAGGTGGTCGAAAAACGGTGAGTCGAGGGCATCAAAAACGAAGAACCGCCCCGCTGTGTGCAGGACGGTCCATGAAGGTCGTCTGGGATTGTCGGATCGCTTAGGCGGCCAGTTCTTCGACCTCGCGCTCCTTGAACATGCGCGCCAGGTTGAGGAAGCAGATCATGCCGGTTTCGTTGGCGATGATGCCTTCGGCGAAGCTCTTGTCGAAGGAGGCGGTCACTTCCGGTACCGGCTGCACCTGGCTGCCCTGAACCGTGAGGATGTCGGAGACGCGGTCGACGACGAGGCCGATCACCATGTTGTGCACCTCGGCGACAACGATGGCGCTGCGTTCATTGGCCGTGGTCGATTTCATGCCGAGCTTGTGGGCAAGGTCGATGATCGGGATCACCGTGCCGCGCAGGTTCATCACGCCGATCACTTCCGGCGGCGAGTGGGGGATCGGGGTGGAGGGCGCCCAGCCGCGGATTTCGCGGATCGTCGTCGTCTTGACGCAGAATTCCTGGTCGTGGAGACGGAACGCAATGATCTCCAGCGTCTCGCCGTCGAAACCGGCCGTCCTGAGTGTGCTTGTCATCGAAGGTCCTTCCAGCTTTCCGGTCGACGCCTCATGGGCGCGACACCGCCATACTCGAGACATCTCCGTTCGGTTGCCGTCGCATGGGGAGCGCGGTCGAAGATCCGTCGGGAAGAAATCCTTACAGTCCGCCGATCACATCCGGCGGGGCGCAGCTGCATCATGCGCGGAGGAACCGCTTTGCGCTTTGGGAAGGCACTATAGGCTGGGATTCGTTAAGACTTGCTTTTGCAAGCGCTTACGAAAGATCCGCCCCTAACGATGTTCGGGGCGGATCGAAAGTCGGGTCAGGCGGAGGCGAGGACCGCGGCGAACTGCTCGACCGCCCAGTCCACCTGCTCGGCGGTAATGACGAGCGGCGGCGCGATGCGGATCGTGTCGCCATGGGTGTCCTTGGCGAGGATGCCGCGCTCCTTCAGCGCTTCGCAATACTTGCGGGCGCCGCCGGCTTCCGGCACCAGCTCCACCGCCAGCATCAGGCCGCGGCCACGCACGTCCTTGATGATGTTGGAGCGGATGTCGGTGAGGCCCTTCTGGAAGCGCGCACCCATCTGAGCCGAGTTCTCGATCATGCCTTCCTCGGTCAGCGCCTTCAGCGCCGCGCGGGCAATGGCGCAGGCAAGCGGGTTGCCGCCGAAGGTGGAGCCGTGCTGGCCG
Organism: Ensifer sp. MJa1; assembly: GCF_037026475.1. NCBI lineage: Bacteria > Pseudomonadati > Pseudomonadota > Alphaproteobacteria > Hyphomicrobiales > Rhizobiaceae > Ensifer > Ensifer sp. MJa1. Next base: position 122,064 of record NZ_JAKUMO010000009.1, read on the forward strand.
GGCTTGAGCACGCCGAGAACTTCCGAATTGGAAAGGACGGCAGAGACCGGATAGAAGCCGCCGGACAGCGCCTTGCCGATCAGCGTCACGTCGGCTTCGATCGCCTCGTGCTCTTCGGCGAGCAGCTTGCCGGTGCGGCCAAGGCCGGTCTGGATCTCGTCGAGGATCAGCGTGATGCCGTGCTTGGTGCAGAGCTCGCGAACGGTCGAGAAGTAACCGACCGGAGGAACGATGACGCCGGCTTCACCCTGGATCGGCTCGACCAGGAAGGCGACGGTGTTTTCGTTGATCGCTGCCCGGAAGGCGTCAATGTCGCCGAAGGGCACGACCGTGAAGCCCGGTGCGAAGGGACCGAAGCCGGCGCGGGCGTCCGGGTCAGTCGAGAAACCGACGATGCCCATGGTGCGGCCATGGAAATTGTTGGAGCAGACAATGATCTCGGCCTTGTTCTCGGCCACGCCCTTGACCTCGTAACCCCACTTTCGTACCGCCTTGACGGCCGTTTCGACCGCCTCGGCGCCCGAGTTCATCGGCAGCACCTTGTGCGAGCCGGTGAGCGCCGCGATCTCTTCGTAGAAATGCGCCAGCTGGTCGTTGCGGAAGGCGCGCGAGGTGAGCGTCAGCTTCTGCGCCTGCTCCATCATCGCCTTCAGGATCTTCGGATGACAATGGCCCTGGTTGACGGCCGAGTAGGCCGAGAGGCAATCGAGGTAACGATTGCCTTCCATGTCCCAGACATAGACGCCTTCGCCGCGCGAAAGCACCACGTCGAGCGGCTTGTAGTTGTGGGCGCCGAGCCGGTATTCGGTTTCGATCAGGGCTGCCGTCGTGTTCATAAATCGTCCTCCGTTGTTTCTTCTCAGGCGCTGCGGGTCGGCCGGTCGAGTACGCGACGGCCGAAGAGGCTCGCCGTCAGTTCGACCAGGATACGCGCGCTCTTGCCGCGATCATCGAGGAAAGGGTTGAGCTCGACGACGTCGAGCGAGGAAACGAGCCCGCTTTCCCAGAGCATTTCCATGATCAGGTGCGCTTCGCGGAACGTGGCGCCGCCGGGCACGGTGGTGCCGACGCCGGGTGCCAGTTCCGGGTCCATGAAATCGACGTCAAGGCTGACATGCAGCAGGCCGTTGACGGCGCGGACCTCTTCGAGGATCTGGCGCATGATGTGGGCCATGCCGAGCTCGTCGACGGCGCGCATGTCATAGACGCGCACGCCATGTTCAGAAATCTCTTCGCGCTCGCGATCGTCGACGGAACGGATGCCAACCTGGAAGACCTTCGTCGGATCGACGAGCGGACGGTCGGACGGCAGGATCGGCGCGAATTCGGCCTGGCCGCAGAAATAGGCGACCGGCATGCCGTGCATGTTGCCGGACGGCGAGGTCGACGGCGAGTTGAAATCGGCATGCGCATCGAGCCAGAGCACGAAGAGCGGGCGGCCGACTTCGGCGGCGTAACGGGCCATGCCGGAGACGCTGCCCATGGAGAGCGCGTGGTCGCCGCCGAGGATGATCGGGAAGTGGCCCTTGCGAACCGTGTCGTGCACCGAATCATGCAGCGCGCGGGCGAAGGCGCCCACGATCTGCAGGTTGTTGGCGCCCGGGTGGTTGGCAAGGTCGCGGGCTGGCAGCGGCTTGACGTCGCCGTCGTCGTGAACCGTGTGGCCGAGGTCGCGCAAGACCGTATCGATACCGGCGATGCGCAGCGCCGTCGGCCCCATGGCCGCGCCGCGTCGTCCAGAACCTTCCTCGATGGGTGCGCCGATCAGCGTGATGGTCGTCATGTCCGCCCGATTCCTTCTCAAGATAATTCCGTGTGCTCCCGGTTGGGATCGCGCGGATTATGGCCAAAATGCGTGTCAGCAAAAAGATGGAAAACTGCCGATTAGTGAGATAAAATCGACAGATTGCTAAGTGCGTTATTACAAAGTGACAGCCAATGGACGATCTCGATCAGGCGCTGATCAGCGCCTTGCGCCAGAATGCGCGCATCCCCGTTTCAACGCTATCGGAAATCACAGGCGTGTCGCGCGCGACCGTCGCCGCCCGTATCGACAGGTTGGTGGCCAACGGTACGATCGCCGCCTTCACCATCCGCACTGGCGCGGAGATCCCAGCCTCAGGCGTACGGGCAGTGGTCATGATCGAGGTGCACGGCAAGATGGCTGATCGCGTCGCCGAGCAATTGCGCGGTCTGCCACAGGTGAGAGCGTTGCACAGCACCAACGGCCGCTGGGACTTCATTGCCGAACTCGAGGACCGCGACCTCGTTTCCTTCGACGAGACCTTGCGGCGCATCCGCCTGATCGACGGGATCACCGTCACGGAGACGAACATTCTTCTTAAGACGAGCAAGATGACCGGCGCGTTCTAGGGGGCAGGGACCGTGCCGAAGCGGGGAGGAAATGCCCTTCGAAGCCTAATTGTTCTTGATTTGTTCTCATCATTCGCTATGATGTCGGCCTCACCCAAGATGGAGGATGTCATGGTTGCCAATAGCGGCAGGCTTGCCGATCGGCAGATCTGTGTGAAGCTGTTCGTCAGGCATGGCGACGAGGATCGTGCCATCGCCTTCTACGTCGAAGCGCTCGGCGCTGAGCTCATGCAGCGGCATGAATGGCCGAGCGGCATCCTGACGAGTGCCGACCTCAGGATTGGCGAATCGGTCTTCCGCATTGCCGGGGCCAATCCACGCCGCGACGCCGAGCCCAAGCTCGGTGGACCGCGGTCGCCGCATGCGCTCGGCACGACGGCGGTGATCCTGGAACTGCATGTGCGCGATGTCGATCGGGTCATCGGCCGGGCGCTCGGCGCCGGGGCAAGCCTGCGCAACGCGGCCGAAACGCTATCAACAGGTGATCGCGTCGGCGCCTTCATCGATCCCTTCGGCCATATCTGGGCACTCTTCAACGCCATCGAGGACGCTGACATCGTCGATCTGAGCATCGAGGCCCGCAACGCCGCCTGAGGCGTTGCGGGCCCCTTCAGAAGAATTCATCGAGCAGGCAGTAGAAGTCCCGCCTTTCCCGGTCATCCCAATCGATGCCGTAGAGCTTCAGAAACGGCTGAACCCATTCTTCGCCGAGATTGAAGGCGATGCTCCGGCAGGCAAGGGCGATGTCCTGGTAGGGATCGGCGACGCCCAGCCGGCTGCAATCGATGAAGCCGGCGAAGCGGCCATCCTTCTCGACGATGTTTGGCAGGCATGCGTCCCCATGGGTGACGACAAGCTTATGCCCTCCCGGAACGCGGGCTTGGAGTTCGAGGAAGAGCGCTGCCGCCGATTGGCCCAGCCGGGCGTCGTCGAAGTCGCTCTCGTCGATAATGCCCGCTTGGGTGCGCGCCTCGGCGATCACGATGCGCTTGTCGATGCGGTGGTCGAAGGGGCAGTCGGCGGCATCCAGCGCATGCAGATGTTTCAGGGCTCCGGCCAGAACCGAGATCCGATCGGCGGGCGAGAGCGTGGTGGATACCAGGTCGATCCCATCGACAGCCTGCAGGACCAGCCAGTTGGTTTCCGCCGTGAAGGTGCGGGCGAGGACGCGTGGGCAGGGCACACCTTGCGACCCCAGCCAGTCAAGTCGCGCGGCTTCGTCCGGCAACTCGGCAAACGGATTGGCTGTCTCGATCTTCAGCACCAGCATCGGGCGATCTTTATCCCTCAGCAGATAGATGCTGGAATCCGACTGGCCGAGGCTGTCGTGGCTCCATAGATAGCCGGCAATGAGCGGCTGGATGTTCGCTGGCAATTCGATCTGGGGAATTCGGGAAGGCAAGACAATCACCTGAAGCAAGACTGAAACGGGCGCGAAATGGGCCAGTGCCGATGTAGGTTCGGCCAGTTGGCAATTCCACGGGGCATTCTCTTTCGTCTGCGACATTCCGAGCGCAAGGGCCGATCTCGGCATGTCTTGGCCAGATCTCGATCACGAACTTTCAGGTGTTGCGGGCGCCGAGGGCGATCTGCTGAGGGAAGGTCACGGGCAAAGGGCAGTCCATTGAAAAAAGGCCCGCGGATCGCGATCTGATCGGCGGGCCCTGAATGCTTCAAGCTGCCAGGACGGGCTTTCGCCCCAGGCGGTCAGTATTCCTTTTCGAAGAAGATGCCGCCCGCGGCCGAACCGTCGCCTGCGGCCGAACCCTTGAGCTTCACGCCCTTGCCGACATCGAGATTGATGACCGCTTTGCTCGAAGCGGAATCGGATCCCTGCTGCAGCTCGATATAGGTTCGGTCGTTCAGGTACTTGCCGGCACGCACCGAGGCGCCGCCCTTCTCGTCGGTGGTGACGTCGAGATCGTCGACGCCGAGCTTGTTGCGCAGGCCGTCGAGCAGCGACGTCGAGCCGCCGCCGGCCAGTTGGCTGACGGCAGAGGCGAGCTGGGCGATCTGGAAGGCCGAGAGGTTCGACAGCGACCGGTTGAAGATCAATTGCGCCAGGATTTCGTCCTGCGGCAGCGCCGGTGACGAAGAGAAACCGATCTGCGGATTGTTGGCGAGGCCGGCGACCGAGACGGTGATCGTCGTCGCGCCGACGCTCGACGTCGCCTTGAGATCAACTGTCGGGATCAGGTCGCCGCCGAAGCCGATGTTGCCTTCGGTGAAGGTCAGGCGCTTGCCGAGGATTTCGAGGCGCCCGCGACGCATTTCAAAGCCGCCGGAGATGATCGGCTGCACGGCGGTGCCGCGGATCGTCAGGTCGCCGCCAAGCTCGGCGTCGATGCCGCGGCCGCGCACGAAGATCTGGTGGGCGTTGACTGCGAGGTTAAAGGCGATGACGCCGCTGGCATTGGCGCCGGCTGGCGCCTCGTCCCTGCGCAGGTCCTTGACCATCTGCTGGACTTTGGGCGGCGCATTCTTGTGCTTGATGTCGATCGCCGAAAGCGAAGTCGGCAGCTTCTCGGGAATGGTGATTGATGCCCTGCGGATCGTCACCTTGCCGCCGAGCGTAGGCGTTGCGACCAGGGGACCGGTCAGCGTCATTTCGCCGGCGAGGTTGGCGTTGAACAGTGTGCCGTCGACATAGGTGGCGTTGTTCAGCCGGATCGTCAGGTTGGCCGGGAAACCGGAACCCGGAACGGTGCCGATGGTGCCCGTCGCTTCGACCGAACCGCCGGTCGCAAGATTGGCCGAGAGCCTCGATATCGTCGCTTGCCGGCCGTCGAGCGCGATATTGGCCGTCAGGTTATTGAGCGCCAGGTTCCGGCGCACGTCGACAAGCCGACCGCCGGACGTGGTAATGGTTCCAGCAATCTGAGGCGCCCTGGCCGAACCGGAAATCGTGACGTTGACGTTTGCCTGGCCCGTCAGCGTGAAGCCTCGCTCCGCCATCAGATTGGCGATGAGCGCGAAGGGCACGTTGCCGTTGAACCTCATCGATATCGGCATGTTGCCGCCGATGTCGACAGTGCCACCACCCTTGAAGGAAAGACCGCCGGCGCCCGAAAGGGTCGTGTCGAGCGTTACCCGGTTGTTGGCGAACCTGCCGTTGGCGACGATGTCGAAGGCGGCGACGCCGGCGGTGCGCGCGGCCGCCAGCGAAGCGCCCGACCATCTCAGGTTATAGGCGACGACCGGCGCCGACGCGGAGCCATCGACGTTGACCGTACCGCTGATCGTGCCCTCGGCGCCGAGGTTGGGAGCAAAGGCGTTGACCAATGTCGCCGGCAGCGCATTGAGTCTGGCCGTGATGTTGAGTCTTTCACCGGCGGTACCATCGACCGCGACCGTACCCCTTGATGCCTGGATCGTCAGGGCGTTGAGGCGGACCGTGCCGTTTTCGATGGCGATGACGGTCGGCTGCGCCAGCCTCAGCGCAATGCCCTTGAGTGTGACGCCGAAGGAGGCGAGACGGATTTCCGTGCGCCCCTTCGCACTGGTGAGATCGCCCTTGGCCGTCAGCGGGCCGCCGTCATATCTGCCATCGACGGTAAAGCCGGTCTTTCCGGCCTGCTGCACGAAATCGACGGCGAGACCGGAAACGCGGTTTTGCCCTTGCGCTATGGTTTCTGCACGTACGCTGCCCTTGATCGCCAGGGCGGCGACGTCGGAGATGGTGATGTCCGCCGTCGGCTTGGCAATCGTCAGGGCGTCGCGCTTGATGCCGCTGCCGCCGGCCTTGACGACGACGGAGGTGATGCCGTTCACGGTCTTGACCACGGCCGAACCTGCAAGGTCGCCGGAGGCCTTCTGACCGGCCATGGCGGCAAGAAGGCCGAGGTCGGGCAGGTTGAAATCAACAGTGCCATCCGGCTTGAAGTCAGGCGTGAAATTGATCGCGCCGGTCAGCTTGTTCTCGCCAATCCTCGCTTCGAGCACCGGAACGGACGTGCGGCCCTCCTTCGACACGACGTCGGCCTTGACGTCGATCGCCTGGCCGTCGAGCGCACCGGTCGCGCTCAGGCTTGCCTGCGGGCTCGACGGGTTGGCCTTGGCGTCAGCCTTGACCACGAGGTCGCTCAGCGTGCGGCCAGCGAGCGTCGCACCGCTCGAAGAGAGTTCGGCCTTGATGCCGAGTTCGGCGAGCGGACCGGTCACGGCGGCGGTGAAGTCGGCCTTGCCCTTGGCGTCGGCCAAGAGCTTGCCAAGATCGGGCAGCGCGCCCTTGAGATCGGCCGTCAGATTGCCGTCCGACAGGGCCACAGAGCCTGCGGCCTCGATCGTGCCTGACTTGAGCTCGAGGTTTTCGACGCTGACGCTGCCGCCGCTTGCCGTCTTCAGGTCGCCCGCAAGGGCGATCGTGCCGTCGAATTTTGCCGCGGCGGCCTGCGGCAATGCATCGGGAACTGCAAACAGTTTGAAGGCGGCAGCGACGGTGTTTTCGGCGAGGGAGAAGGTGCCGTTGACAGAGCCACCGACGCTCGGACTTTCGATCGTCACGGGATCAAAGGCGATCGCCTCTTTTGTCACGGCAAGGGTTGCGTCCACCTTTAATGGCGCCTGCACGACACGGGCAAGGTTCTCATCGTTGAAACCGGCTTCGCCGACTTCGATCTTCGCTTTCAGCGGTCCGGACTGTGCCTGGAGATTGAAGCCGTCGCTCTGAGCCGAAAGCCTGACGCCTCCCAGCGTCGCCTCCGGCACCGACACGGATGCGATGTCGGCTGCGAGATCAAGAATGGCCGCTTTGCCATCGCCGACCAGCGACAGGTTGATGGTGTTGATCTTCGCCTGCGCTTCACCCTTTGCCAGCGGCCAGCGGAAGTCGATTGCGCCATTGGTGCCAGCGAGCCTGGCCTGCAGGTTGTTGTCGCCACTGCTGTCGAAGGTGCCGAAGGCGCCAAACGTCAACGCGCCGGTTCTCACCTGTCCCTTGTCGACGCGGACGAGACCCTGACCATTGAACGCTGCGGCGACATCGATGCTGGTCTGTCCCTCGAACATCGGCCGCAGGGCCGGCGGCATCAGCGAACCGAAGCCGCCGCCACCGTTGGCGGTCAGCCGGTGCATGCCGTCGGGTGTCTGCACGTGCCGGCCATCGAGCTTGAGGATCTCGGTGCCATCCAGTGCTGCCGTCGCGGTGCCGGCCCAATCGGAGAGCGGCCCTTCGCCAGTCACCTTGATGTTGACCGCGGGCTCGTTCGGCAGGCGCAGGAGTTTCGCGAGCACGCCATTCGCCGGTTCGTCGACGGTGGCTTCGAGCTTGAGTTCGTTGCCTGCCGGGTTGAAGACGATATCGGCGATGGCGCGCGCTTGCGGCCGGTCGCGCTGGGCGGCCGACAGCGTCAGCGCGATGCTCTCGTTGGTGGCGTTCACCTTGCCGTTCGCCGTCAGGAACTGATCCGCACCTGCGATCGCCTTGCCGATGACGATTTCCTTGAGATCGATCGCGTCGATCTTGACGTCGACGGGCAGCACGAAGGTCGAGCGTACTTCCTTCGTTTCGGTCGAGGGCACCGGCAGGCGCTCTACGCGAACCGACCCTGCGGAAATCGCCGCCGCGTCGAAGCGGAAGGAGAGGAGGGCGGCCGGCGACCAGTTCAGCTTGAGGTCGCGGACCTCCGCATAAATCCCCTCACCATCGAAAAGCGTGATGCTTCCTGCCGTGAATTCACCCGTCAGCAGCGGGCTGGGATCGGAGATGCGGACGATCTGATCAGGCGTTGCCGCATATTTCTCGATCGCCCAGGCGACGAAGCGAGCGCCGGATGTGGTGAAGCCCACGAAGGCGACGAGAAGAAGGGCAGCGACCGCGATCACGCCAAGCACATAGAGGCCATAGCGCAGCGTCGCGCGAAGGAAGCGGACGACCTGATTCATGATCTACCCATAACGCAAGTTGCGCTGCAGCGGAATCGCCGCACAGAGAAACTATCAGCCAAAGACGGCAATTTGCCGGTTCTGGCCGAACAAGTCGCCCCGGTCAGAAGGATTGGCCGATACCGGCATAGATGCCGTATTTGGTGCCGCCAGGGTACTTGTTGAGCGGCACGGCGACATCGAGGCGGATCGGGCCGAAGGGGGTCTGGTAGCGCAGGCCGATACCGGCGCCGGCGCGAATGTCGGAGAAATCGGGCGTGGTCCTCTCGGATACCGTACCCACATCGATGAAGGGCACGACGCCGATCGTGTCGGTCACCGCGATCCGGGCTTCGAGCGAGGCGTTGACATAGGAGCGTCCGCCGGTCTCTTCATTGTCGGCGTTGCGCGGGCCGATCTCCTGGTAGGAATAGCCGCGCACAGAACCGCCACCGCCGAGGTAGAAGCGGCGGTTGGCCGGAATGTCCTCGAGCCCGCTGCCGCCGACGAGAACGCCGGCGCCGATCTTGCCCGCCAGCACGAAGCGCTTCTCCGCGCCCAGAGCCTGGTAGGCCGATGCCGACGCCTCGAAGGACGAGAAGAAGGTTTGCCCCTTGATCTCGTAGCTCGGCTTGGCGTTGATCATCGCCCGGTAGCCGTCCGTTGCGTTCAGCTTGTCGTCGCGAGTATCGCGCACATACTCAAGCGGGATCGCTGCGGTCAGATAGGAGTTCGAGCCGAAGGCGTCGTCGATGTTGGCCCAGCTCAGTTCGCCGCCACCGGAGAAGGTGTCAGTGTCCGAGAGTTCGAATGTGGCGCCGGCCGCGGCCGTCAGGATCTTCGCGCGGTAGGCGTCCGGGTCCTGGATGTTGGCCTTGAGGCTGGCGGTAAAGGTCGAGGTGGGACCGAAAGCGCCAGGTTTTGCAAACAGGATGCCGAGCGAATAGTCCAGCTTGTCGATTTCGTTGGTCTCGCCGATGCGGTCAACCGATCCTTCGATGCGCAGAGATTCCGCTCTCCCGAACAGATTGCGGTGACCCCAATAGCCCGACAGTCCAAGGCCATCGGTGGTCGAAACCTGGGCGCCGAAACCGAAATATTTGTGCTTGCCCTCCGACACCTCGATCTTCATCGGGATCGTTCCGTTGGGTGAAAGCGCGTTTGCTTCCTTGATGGTGACGCTCGAGAAGACGCCAAGCTGGCGCAAGCGTTCGGACGCCCTTCGAATGTCCTGCGGCGAATAGGGCCGGCCCTCGTTGAGGCGGGAATAGTCGCGCACGAACGTCGGATCGACAGTCTTCGTGCCTTCGACGCTGACTTCGCCGACAGGCGCTATGGGGCCGCCGCTGGCACCGATGGTTATGTCGACGGTCGAGGTGGCGTGGTTGGCAACGGCGCTGCGTTCGGTCAGCTTGGCGAGCGGCCGGCCCTGCTCGCGCAGGTCGTCGACGACTTTTTCGCCGGCCTTGATGATCAGCGTCGAATCGGCGCGCGCGCCAGCCGGCAGGTCGTAGTTGGCGGGGTTAAAGCCGGCCGCGTCGCCCTCGAACGTCACCGTGCCGACCTTGAAGACCGGGCCCGGCGTCACGGTGACGGTGACTGGCACAGGCTTTCCGTCGGGGAAGGCGGGATCCGGCGGCAGGCTGTCGATGTCCTGGCCGTTGATGGTGATCGCCACGGTGCCGCCGTAACGGGCCTTCTCATAGAGTGCTGCCAGCAGCCGGTCGCGATCGTCGCGGGCCCGGATTGCCAGGCCAAGGTCACCGGAGACCGGTTTTTCCTGACCCTGGACAAGCTGCGAGCTGTTCTCCAGCGCTTCCTTCAGTTCTTTGTCTTCGGTGCCGGCGTTGAAGGTGAGGGTGTAGTTGACCGGATCGATGACCGGCGCTTCCTCTTCATCGCTTTCGAAGAATTTCATGCCGAAGAGTTTGAAGGCGTAAGCCTTTTCGACGGAAGCCGGGCCGAGCGCGCACGAGACGGCAACTGCGAATGCAGTCGCTGCCTTCCAGTACGCAATACTCGACCGTGGTGGGGACATTCGCTTCCGCATCCCGTCTTCAGGCGACCCAATACAAACTGCCTGCATGTGCGGCTGGGTCACTATCGCATGCCTAAGGTTTTCCATCTGTTAACGATGTCAGGGCGCTGCATCCACCCCCGAAGCCGAATTTCGGGGGCGATTTCGTCGAAAAAGCGCTCAAGATGTTGTCCGAGCAGCACAACAGGCGGTTTCAATGGTCTGCGCCAACGCGCCCGCCCGCGACGTTTCGTGGGCGACCGGCAGGTCGAAAACGCCCTGGCCAAGGCTGAGCGCTTTTGGGCCAGGCCTGCAATTTCGGTGCGCGAGAGGCGACGGAGACCGGCGCCCTGACCCGCTCTTGCCGTCACTACCGGAAAGGAAAACCCCCTCAGGGCGCCAGCCGAAAGGGGGTCTGCGGTCCATTCCATCGGCGGGCGCGTGGCCGCGCCGATGGCTGATCTATGTCTTAGCGCGGGCAGGCGTCGATGTAGCGGCGGCCGTAGCGGTCGCGGTAGTAGCACTGGCCCGGCTGCTCTGTGACATTGCCGATGACTGCGCCCGAAACGCCGCCGATGGCCGCGCCGACTGCCGCGCCACGGACGTCGCCGGTGACTGCGCCACCGATGATCGCGCCAGAAACGGCGCCGATGCTGGCGCCTTTTTCCGTCTGGGTGCAGCTCGCGACCGACAGGGCGACCAGCACAAGTGCGATGGCTTTCTTCATGTTGTCCTCTCCGATCTGTACGAATCTCAGCCTCGTCGCTCAGTCCGTATCTTGGATGATGGCGGAGCCGCGTGCATGGCGCTCCACCGGAACTTGCAAACCGGAAAATACGCGGTCCCCAATGAAAGTCTACAGAGGGTCCAGTCGTTTTTTTCCGGCGCCAAGATAATGATATCGTTCCTGAACGGGACATGAAGGCCCGGTTCCCCAAACTGCAACCAGCGTGGAAAAATATTGTCATCCTGCTGCGGTCAGCGGTTGCGACATTCCAAAAAAAGACAAATGATACAAACAAGCCAGCGATCCGGGAGGAGTGGGTCCTTGGCGAAGGGCATCGATATCAGTTGGCGCGTAGCTAGTCGCGTGAACGTAATCTCACCCGACTTTTTGACCGCGCTCGTGTTGGCATTGACCGACCCCGGAGGAGCGAAATGGCGAAAGTAACAATGACGGTCAACGGCCGTCAGGTGAGCGGTCATTGCGACGACCGCACATTGCTGGTGCAATTCATACGCGAAAATCTCGGACTGACCGGCACACATGTCGGCTGCGATACCACGCAGTGCGGCGCCTGTGTCATCCATATGGACGGCAAATCGGTCAAGAGCTGTTCCATCCTCGCCGCGCAGGCGGCAGGCTCCACGATCACTACCATCGAAGGGCTGGCGGCCGACGGTGAACTGCATCCTGTGCAGGCGGCGTTCCGGGCCAATCACGGCCTGCAATGCGGCTTCTGCACGCCCGGCATGGTGATGACGGCGGTCGACATGATCCGCAGGCACCAAGGGCAATTGGACGAGGCGACGGTGCGCGCCGAACTCGAAGGCAATATCTGTCGTTGCACCGGCTATCACAACATCGTCAAGGCGATCCTCGCCGCCGCCGCCGAGATGAGCGGCGCCCGCGTGGCCGCAGAGTAGCGGCCGGACTTGCGGGCGGAGAAAGCCGCCCGAGGCACGTCATCGGAGAACTGTCGCTGGATATCTCGGGAGGAGATCGGCAATGGGCGTTGAAGGCATTGGCGCGCGGGTGGCGCGCAAGGAAGACAAGCGGTTCCTGACCGGCAAGGGCCGCTATACGGACGATATGTCCGTGCCGGGGATGAAGTTTGCGGTGTTCGTGCGCAGCCCGCATGCGCATGCCAAGATCGTCAAGATCGACGCGTCGGCCGCCAAGTCGATGCCCGGTGTGATCGGTGTGCTCGACGGCAAGCAGTTGCTTGCCGATGGCATCGGCAACCTGATCTGCGGCTGGATGATCCATTCCAAGGACGGCTCGCCGATGAAGATGGGCGCCTGGCGGCCGCTCGCGCATGAGACCGTGCGCTATGTCGGCGACGCCGTTGCGATAGTGGTCGCCGACAGCGTGGCGGAGGCGCGCGATGCGGCGGAAGCCGTTGTTGTCGACTATCAGGAACTTCCCGTGGTGATCGATGCGTCGAAGGCGCTTCAGCCGGGACAGCCGCAGCTTCATCCGGAGGCGCCTAACAATCTGATCTTCGACTGGCAGATCGGCGACGAGGCGGCGACCGACAAGGCGATCGCCGCGGCAACGCATGTCACCGAAGTCACCATCCAGAACAACCGTCTGTCGCCCAATCCGATGGAGCCCCGCGCCGCACTCGGCATCTACGACGCCGGTGACGATCACTATACCTGCTACACCACCAGCCAGAACCCGCATGTCGCGCGCCTGGTAATGAGCGCCTTCTACAACGTGGCGCCGGAAAACAAGCTGCGGGTGATCGCGCCCGATGTTGGCGGCGGTTTCGGCTCGAAGATCTACATCTATCCCGAAGAGATCGTCTGTCTCTGGGCGTCCAAGCGCACCGGCGTGCCGGTCAAATGGACCTCTGATCGCACCGAGGCGTTCTTGACCGATGCCCATGGCCGCGACCATGTGTCGACGGTGAAGATGGCGTTCGATGCCAACAATCGCATCATCGGGCTCAAGGTCGACACGATCGCCAATCTCGGCGCCTACATGTCGCTCTTCTCCTCGGCGGTGCCGACCTATCTCTATGCGACGCTGCTTTCGGGCCAGTACGACATCCCGGCGATCCACGCCAATGTGCGCACCGTCTACACCAACACGGCGCCGGTCGATGCCTATCGCGGAGCCGGGCGGCCGGAGGCGACATACCTGCTTGAACGCACGATGGAGACTGCGGCGCGCGAACTCGGCGTTTCACCCGCTGAACTCAGGCGGGTCAACTTCATCCGCTCCTTCCCGCACCAGACACCCGTGATCATGAACTATGACGCCGGCGACTACGAGGCGTCGCTGAATGCGGCGATGCAGGCGGCAGACTGGAATGGCTTTGCCGCCCGCAAGGCGGAAGCGGAGCGTCGCGGCATGAAACGCGGCATCGGCATGAGCTGCTACATCGAGGCCTGCGGCATCGCGCCGTCGGCAGCGGTCGGTTCGCTCGGCGCCGGCGTCGGTCTTTGGGAATCGGCCGAGGTGCGGGTCAATGCCGTCGGCACGATCGAGGTTTTGACCGGTTCGCACAGCCACGGCCAGGGCCACGAGACGACCTTCGCCCAGCTTGTCGCCGATCGCTTCGGCGTGCCGCTCGACAGCGTCAACATCGTGCACGGCGATACCGACAAGGTGCAGATGGGCATGGGCACCTATGGCTCGCGCTCGGGTGCTGTCGGCATGTCGGCCGTCGTAAAGGCGCTCGACAAGGTCGAGGCCAAGGCGAAGAAGATCGCCGCGCATCTGATGGAGGCCGATGAAAGCGACATCGTCATCGAGAATGGCGAGCTGAAGGTCGCCGGCACCGACAAGGCGGTGCCCTGGTTCCAGATGGCGCTTGCCGCCTATACCGCCCACAACCTGCCCGCCGGCATGGAGCCGGGGCTGAAGGAAGGGGCCTTCTACGACCCGGCCAACTTCACCTTCCCGGCCGGTTGCTACATCTGCGAAGTGGAGGTGGATCCCGATACTGGGCGGACCAAGATCGTCCAGTTCGTGGCTGCCGACGACTTCGGCAACATCATCAATCCGATGATCGTCGAGGGACAGGTGCATGGCGGCATCGCGCAAGGGATCGGCCAGGCGCTGCTCGAAGGCGTGCACTATGACGCGTCGGGCCAGCTTCTGACGGCGAGCTACATGGATTACGCCATGCCGCGCGCCGACGATCTGCCGTCGTTCCAGGTCTCGACCTCGAACACGCCGTGCCCGAACAATCCCTTGGGTATCAAGGGCTGCGGCGAGGCGGGCGCCATCGGCTCGCCGCCGGCGCTGATCAATGCGATCACCGACGCCATCGGCAACAACGCGCTTACCATGCCGGCGACACCGCAAAAGGTGTGGGCGGCAGCGCACGCGGCCAAGTGAACGGGAGGACATCTCATGTACGAGACCCAATATTACAGGGCATCCTCCGTTCAGGATGCCGTCAGCAAGATGGAAGCGGCCGGCGAAGGCAAATATGTCTCCGGTGGCATGACGTTGATCCCGACGATGAAGCAGCGACTGGCCGCGCCGAGCGACCTGATCGATCTGCGCCATATCGCCGAGATGCAGGGCGTTTCGGTCAATGGCCGGTCGGTGCATATCGGAGCGGCGACCACCCACTTTGAGGTGGCGTCGTCGGCGGCGCTCGGGGCCGTCTGTCCCGCCATCTGCCACCTCGCCAGCCATATCGGCGATCCGCATGTGCGGCATATGGGCACCATCGGTGGTTCGATCGCCAACAACGACCCGGCGGCGGACTATCCGGCAGCGATGCTGGCGCTCGCTGCAACGATCGTGACCAACCAGCGCGAGATCGCCGCCGACGACTTCTTCACCGGTCTGTTCGACACGGCGCTGGAAGGCAGCGAGATCATCACCGCCATCCGCTTCGATGCGCCGGCCAAGGCCGCCTATCAGAAGTTCGCCAACCCGGCCTCGCGTTATGCGATGACCGGGGTCTTTGTCACCCGACGGGACGATGGTGACGTACGGGTCGCCGTGACCGGCGCAGGCTCGAACGGCGTCTTCCGCCATGGCGACATGGAGGCGGCGCTCATTGCCAATTGGTCGCCCGACGCGCTCGGCAATGTCAGCGTCGATGCCTCGGAACTGCTTTCCGACATCCATGCGGACTCTGCCTATCGCGCCAATCTGGTGAAGGTCATGGCCAAACGCGCCGTGGCAGCCGCTTGAGCGGCCTCGACGTCCTCCGAACCTCAAAAAAGGACGGTTTCGGCCGTCCTTTTTTCATCCTTGCTTGACTTCGATCAAGCTTGCAGGGATGAACATGCGCTAGGGCTTTCTTTGGAATGTTTCAAAACTACCGCGTCCCGTGTTGAAATGCTTTCAGTGAATGCGGGGAAGTTGCTGTGGGCCGGAAATGCTAGAGTTCTCCCGTGCGCTCTTCAGGCGTACGGCGCTTTAGAGGCCTTTTGCCGCAGATGGCGGACGCGGGGCATTCCGGGGTTGACCCCAGGTCGCTTTGATTGAAGAAAAGCGGCCGGGCACTGGAGAAAATGATGGATTTCGAGAATTTCTTTAAAACCGAGTTGGACGGGCTGCATCAGGAAGGCCGCTATCGGGTTTTCGCAGACCTCGCCCGTCATCGCGGCAGCTTCCCGAAGGCAGCGCGCCACACGGCTGACGGCGTCCAGGAAGTCACCGTCTGGTGTTCGAACGACTATCTCGGCATGGGCCAGCACCCTGTTGTCACCGAAGCGATGAAGCGCGCCATCGACGAATGCGGTGCCGGCGCCGGCGGCACTCGCAACATTTCCGGTACCAACCACTACCACGTCCTGCTTGAGCGCGAGCTCGCGGACCTGCATGGCAAGGAATCGGCGCTGCTGTTCACCTCGGGTTACGTATCCAACTGGGCCGCGCTTGGAACGCTCTGTTCGAAGATTCCTGGCGTCATCGTCTTCTCGGACGCCGGGAATCACGCTTCGATGATCGAGGGGATCCGTCACTCCAAGTGCGAACGCGTCATCTTCAAGCACAATTCGGTCGCTGACCTCGAGGCCAAGCTCGCGGCAGCCGACCCGCGCGCGCCGAAGATCATTGCGTTTGAGTCCGTCTACTCGATGGACGGCGACATTGCGCCGATCAAGGAATTCTGCGACCTCGCCGACAAGTACGGCGCCATGACCTATCTCGACGAAGTGCATGCGGTCGGCATGTACGGCGCGCGTGGCGGCGGCATTGCCGAACGCGAAGGCCTGATGCACCGCCTGACGGTGATCGAAGGCACGCTCGGCAAAGCCTTCGGCGTCATGGGCGGCTATATCACCGGCTCGGCCGCACTTTGCGACTTTATCCGGTCGTTTGCTTCCGGCTTCATCTTCACGACGGCGCTGCCGCCGACGCTTGCGGCCGGTGCGCTTGCCTCGATCCGTCACCTGAAGGAAAGCCAGGTCGAACGTTTCGCGCATCAGGAGCGCGTGCGCCGTCTGCGCTCGCTGCTCGATCAGCGTGGCATTCCGCACATGCCCAACCCAAGCCATATCGTGCCGGTCATGGTCGGCGACGCTGCCAAGTGCAAGTGGATCTCCGACCTGCTGCTCGACCATTTCGGCGTCTACGTGCAGCCGATCAACTATCCGACGGTGCCGAAAAAGACCGAGCGGCTGCGCATCACCCCGACTCCGCTGCATTCGGATGCCGACATCGACCACCTCGTCGGTGCGCTGCATTCGCTGTGGTCGCGTTGCGCGCTGGCTCGCGCGGTCGCGTAAGCGTCGAATTATCCTTTAGAGGTCTGCCCCTCTCCTCGGGTTGAACCCGAGGACTAACCCTCTCCGCGCTTGCGGGGAGAGGGGACGAGGACCGCGTGTCCGCCCAAGCCGAAACGCTGTCTCGCCCTAATGCTGGGAAGCCGAAACCCGGAACGCTAGCGGTGGATAAGCGCCGGTGCGGCTATATCCCTTCGCCCCGCGTGCGGGGAGAAGGTCCCGGCAGCCGGATGAGGGGGCACCTCACCGCGCGCATGAAGGGCGTTTTCCCTCACCGAGAGGCGAAGCGCCCAGATAACTCAACTACTGAAGCAGCCTAGCTGCCAGTTGCCGGGCTTTTTCGTCGGCGGCGAAGACGTCGTCCATCGTCGTGGCGGCGGGCAGGTCGGCGAGCTTGTCCATGACCTTTTCGACGATCTCGGCCATGGCGAGGAAGCCGGTCCGTCCGGCGATGAAGGCGTCGAGCGCCGTTTCCTTGGCGCCGTTGAGGACGGCACCCTGCACGCCGCCCTCGACCATGGCACGACGCGCCAGCCGGATCGCCGGGAAGCGCACTTCGTCCGGCGCTTCGAAATCGAGACGCGACAGCTTGGCGAAATCGAGCCGCTCGATCGGCAGGCTGCAGCGGCTCGGATAGGCAAGCGCATAGCCGATGGCGGTGCGCATGTCCGGGCAGCCGAGCTGGGCCAGCACCGATCCATCGGTATAGCCGACCATCGAGTGGATCACCGATTGCGGATGCACGATCACCTCGACCTGCTCAGGTCTGAGGGCAAAAAGATGCTTCGCCTCGATCATCTCCAGTGCCTTGTTGAACATCGAGGCGCTGTCGATCGAGATTTTGAGCCCCATCGACCAGTTGGGATGGGCGCGTGCCACGTCGGCCGTCACGTGACGCATTTCTTCGAGCGACTTGGTGCGGAAGGGGCCGCCGGAAGCGGTGAGGATGATGCGCTCGACCGCGTGGCGCTGGTGTTCCTCCAGCACCTGGAAGATGGCGTTGTGCTCGCTGTCGACGGGCAGCAACCGGCCGCCGCCTTGCTTCACCGCATCGATGAACAGGCTGCCGGCGGAAACGAGGCACTCCTTGTTGGCAAGCGCGATATCGGCGCCGCGGCGGGCGGCGGCAAGTGTGGGTGCCAGGCCGGCATTGCCGACGATCGCCGCCATCACCCAGTCGGCGTCGCGTTCGGCCGCTTCGACGAGGCCGCTTTTGCCGGCGGCAACCTCTATGCCGGTGCCGGCAAGGGCTGCCTTCAGGCTTTCATACTGGCTGTCGTTGGCGGTCACGGCGAGTTCGGCGCCGACCTTCACCGCCTGTTCGGCGAGCAGCGGAATGTTGCCATTGCCGGTGACGGCGACCACCTCGAACTGCTCGCGGCCACCCAGGCGCTCGATGACATCGAGCGTGTTGGTGCCGATCGAGCCGGTCGAGCCGAGGATCGTCAGTCGGCGTTTCGCATTGTCGCGGGATGCCATGCCAATACCCATGTTCTTTTTATCGGACGCGCAGGCGGCGGCTTTCGTCGCGGACGTGGCGCATGATCTGCTTAAGGATCGATCCGAGTTTTTATGTTGTGCGCTAGGCTCTACAGGCGAAATCCGCCGGCAACAAGGGCGCGGTCTTCAATCCGTCTCGTCCACGGGTTAAGAATCGGGTCTGCTATTTGAGTCGAGGCCTGAAGGAGTTCGTGATGCTGAAAGCCATTGCTTCCGTGTCTTGCGCCTGCGTGACGATCGAGATGGCCGCGATGCAGCCGGTTGCCGCGGAAAATGTGCCGACGCCGCTGGTCGCCACCTGGCTGGCCGAGGACATCGGCGGTGGCGGGGTGATCGACAACCTCCAGTCGACGCTGGAAATCCGCGAGGACGGCACCTATGGCGGCATGGCAGGCTGCAACCATTTCACCGGCACCTTCAGCCTGTCGGGCAAGAAGATCACCTTTGGTCCTGCCGCCACGACGCGCAAGATGTGCGTGCCGGCGGTGATGGAGCAGGAACGAAAATTCCTCGATGCGCTGCGCAGCGAGCTCACCTGGGCGGTGGAGGGGACGAAGCTCATTCTCGCCAAACCGGGCGGCGCCGCCGCCATGAAGCTTGCCTCGATGGCCGCAAGCGCCGCGGACGCCGAGGTGACGATTCTCGTTCCAGGCGCCGGCACCGTGGACCGGCAGTCGGTGCGCTATGACTGCGGCGGCAAGGCGGTTGAAGCGGAATATATCAATGCCGGGCCGGTCTCGCTGGTGACCTTCACCATTGACGGCACCTTCGTCGTGGCGTCCAACGTGATCTCGGGCTCGGGCGCCAAATTTGCCGGTGGGCAGTACATCTGGTGGACGAAAGGCGATACGGCGACGCTGTTCGACGCAACGAAGAGCGAGCAGGACCAGGGCATCGCCTGCAAGCCCGCATCCTGACGCGAGCCTGTCGCCGCTCAAATCTCCCTGCCGAAGCACGTTCGGCGAGCCGGCACCATAAGTTGTGGCCTCGATTGGAACTTTTGCCCTCGCCTCCTAGTTACACTTCCGACGCCATCGCGGCGCTTTGTTCAAAAGGGAGTGATCCATGGGGCTGCTTATCGGAATTCTGATTACGTTCCTTGTCATCGTGTTGGTGCTTTACCTCGTTCAGCGGCTGCCGCTCGACGCGCGCGCTAAACAGATTGTCCAGATCATCGTGATCATCATCGGAATCATCTCTCTGTTGAAATACCTGGCCGTCTTCTGACGCGCCGCCTTCCAGCAATGCCAAAGACCGCCGGTTCCGATGGATCGGCGGTTTTTTTGATGGAACGGCAGATGCTGACAGGAATTGACAGCGGCCTCGCCTAGCGTCCGGTCATCCAGAAGGAGACCCGACGATGCTGTCACCGAATCTTATCCTGCTTTATGTCGAAAACCCCGTGGCAAGCACACGCTTCTACACCGACCTCATCGGACGGGAGCCCGTTGCCGCTTTCCCAGCCTATGTCGCCTTCGAACTGGAGAACGGGCTGACTTTCAGCCTCTGGTCCACCGGTGCGCGGGATTTCGTTTCTTCCGGTACCGGTCACCGCTCGGAGATCGCTTTCATGGTGAAGGACGATGCGGAGGTCGAGCGGCTCTACGCGGAGTGGCAGAGCCGCGGGATCAGGATCGAGCAGGAATTGAAGACCGCCGTCTTCGGTCGCACCTTCGTGGCCCTCGACCCGGACGGTCACCGACTGCGTGTGTGCCGGCCGGATGGCTGACCATTGCTGAATGGCTCGACCGTGGCAGGTTGCTAGATTGGCAGGTATTCGCCTAATACTTGTTGTGGACAGGGATTGTGCGGGGGCACGGCATGGAATCAATCGTCGACTTACCAAACTGGCTTTTCTATGCGGCGATCGGAGCATGTTTCGGTGTCGCTGGAGGCATCGTTGGTTGGCTGCTGGATCGAGGTGGGCGGAAATGGGCGCGCTGGATTCCGGTCGTGACGATCGCGCTCTCCGCGCCGGTGACCCGAGAATTTGTGGAGCCTCGATTATTGAACGCGCGCGTTGTGCGTGAAGTCGAGAAAATGCAGTGGGTGTCGACGCTGAAGACCGAAATGCCCGACGAATACGCAAGGGTTATCGGCGAGTTTGTCGCTATCGCTCAGTCAGCCACAACGGGCGAGGAGGAGGAGCGAAGGAGCGGTGAACTTACGCGCCGTTTTTTTGAGCACCATCGGCCGAATCTGCCACGGGCTCCAGATGATCTGTTGGCCCGGTATCTGGAGAGCTACATCGCGCTGATGAAGACAGTACGCTTAGCTGACGGATTGAACGTTTGCGCTCAATTTGCTGTGAACGGGCAGGCCGCAATACAAGGCAAAAGGATCGCCTATTTGAACGCATTTGACGACCTTGCTAGGCAAGTTGTCGTTGCATCGGCGGCTTCAATTCGAGCACCGCGACCCGTGGAGGCAGCCACAGCTGACGACTGGGCCGCGGTTGCAAGCGTGTATCTGGAATCGGGCGGTTCAGCTGAAGGGTTCAGCCTGCTCGAAAATCAGGACGCTTCATCGCCTGCGTTATGTGATGTATCGATCGATTTCCTGCAGGCGGTCGTAGACACCGCTGGTCCTTCGGGACTTCGCGTTCGGACGGAGATGACAAAGGTGTTGGTTGGGAGCTGAGTCGTGCTTCGGGGGGCGGCAACAATCGACGCGAATTGGATTTGGACGACATCTGCGCAACAAAAAAGGCCGGGGCAAACCCGACCTTCCTCATCACCTTCCCTCGATGCCAGTCCATCCGTGGTCATCAAGAAGGTGTGATTGATCAATAGCTTCTGTTCGTGACAGGGAAATGACGACGCTGTTTTTTGTCGAACGGCCGGCGACGCAAAGCGCCGCACGCCGTGTATCTCAATCCGCGACTTCGACCAAAAGCTCGATTTCGACCGGCAGCCCCAAGGGCAGGCTGGCGACGCCAAGAACGATGCGGCCTGACAGCATTTCAGGGCCGAAGACCTTGGCCAGCAGGTCGGAAGCGCCATCGGCGACCTTCGGATGGTCGCGGAAATCGCCTGACGTGGCGATGTAGACGCCGAGTTTGGCGACGGCCGTGACCCGATCGAGCGAACCGAGTTCGGCCCTGATTGCCGAGAGCGCGCTGAGCGTGGCGATTTCCGCCGCGCGCTGCCCGTCCTCGACCGTCAACTCGGCGCCGAGCCGGCCGACGATTTGCGGCTTGCGGTCGATCACCGGCAGCATGCCGCTCAGGTAGAGCAGCTTGCCGATCCTCACCCCTTCGACATAGTTGCCGAAGGGTGTGGGTGGCGGAGGCAGGGTGATGCCGAGGTCCTGCAGCCGTTGTTCTGCGCCAGCGGCGGGCGCTCGTGTGCGGTCTACCATCGGCCCAAATGCGCGCCGCCGTCGACATTCAGCACCTCCCCGGTGACGCGCGGCGCCCTGGTCAGGTAGAGCACGGCGTCCACGATCTCGTCGACGCTGGAGATGCTGTGCATCGGCGAGAGCGTGTTCAGGAAATCCCTTGGGTTGTCCTTGTGGAGCGGCGTGTCGACGACGCCGGGTGCGACGATGTTGACCCGGATTCCGTCCCTTGCGTACTCCATGGCGATGTTCTTCGAGACGGCATTGATGCCGCCCTTGGTCAGCATGGCGACCGAGGCGTTCATGCCTGCGATCGGGCGATCGGCAAGCGGCGTCGTGATGCTGACGATGCTGCCGCCCCGTTTCTGCGCCAGCATCTGCTTGATGACGAGCTGGGTCGTGGAGAGGAAGCCCTCGATATTGGTTGCGCTCAGACGCCGGTAGTCTTCGGCCGTATAGTCGACGAAGGGTTTGGTGAAGAATATGCCGGCATTGTTGACGAGGGCATCGATCGAGCCGAACCGGTCGATTGCGGTTTCGACCACGCGCTTGGCCGTGTCCGGATCGGCGATGTCGCCGTCGACCCGCGCTACCCGGTCCGATTCGATAATTTCCCGGGACTGGCTGACGCTGCGTGACGTCGCGACGACACTGTAGCCCTCGCCGAGGAAGGCGTTGACCAGACCTGCTCCGATGCCCTGGGAGGCACCGGTAATGATGGCGACCTTGTTTGCCATTTGAACTCTCCGTGGCTGGCTTGCTTTGGTGAGATCAATATGGTCGAGGCTTGATTGCGTGATTAGGTGGAAATATCTGGAATTACATTTCCATTGGTGCAAAAATCTCTGCATGGTCGACCTGAACGATATCGCGGTCTTTGCGGCCGTTGCCCAATTCGAGAGTTTCAGCCGCGCGGCACGCGCGCTCGGCATGCCGGTGTCTACCGTCAGTCGCAAGGTGACGGCGCTGGAGGAGAAGTTGGGGGTCACGCTGATCCAGCGGACGACGCGAAAGCTCAGTCTCACGGCTCAGGGCCGCGCCTATTATGCGGAGTGCAGTGAACCGCTGAAGCAGCTTCACGACGCGGAACGGGTGCTGAGTGAGACGCAACGAAAGCCCGAGGGGCTGTTGCGCATCACCGTGCCCGTGACGCTCGGGCAGCCGCCTTTCTTCGACTTCCTGTCCGCGTTCCTGAAGAAATATCCCGAGATCGAGGTCGATCTGCTGGTCAGCAACATGTTCATCGATCTCGTTGCCGAAAACATCGACGTGGCAATCCGCTTCGGCGAATTGCGTGATTCGTCGCTTGTCGCGCAACGCATCGGCAAAAGCACCCACTTCCTCGTGGCTGCGCCTGAGTATCTCGATAGATATGGCACCCCGTCGCGACCGGACGAGCTCAGCGGCCATCGTTGCGTCCTAGTCAATGTGCGGAACAACGAAGCCGAATGGCGTCTCGTCAACGGAGATGAATCCGCCAGTCTTCATGTGACCGGATCGGTTTCGGTCCACGATATTCAATCGGCGAGTGCCATGACCGAGCGCGGCCACGGCATCGGCCGGCTTCCACCGATCTTCTGCGACAGCCTGCTTTTAAGCGGCAAGCTCGTGCGCGTGCTTCCGGGATGGTCGGCGCCCGATGTCTTTGTGCACGCGGTCTATCCGACCCGACGTTTCCTGCCATCGCGGTTGCAGGTCTTTCTGCAGGAGCTGAAAGGGTGGCGCGGCCCGGCGTGGCAGTCGTTACGATGAGCGGTGGGGTCAGGGCTCGATCTCTTCGAACTTCTGCGCAAAAGTGCTGAAGCCGGCGCGGCGGTAGACGTCCTGGGCTTTGGGGTGATCCCATTCGTCCGTGTGCAGCCAGATGCGGCTTGCTCCGCGCGCCCAGACGGCGCGCAGGGCATTGTCGAGGAGGAACGGTCCGAGCCTTTTGCCATAGGCGTCAGGGATCAGGCCGAAATGGGTGAGTTCTACATCGGTCGTGTCGACGCGGTCGAACTCGCAAAGGCCAACGGCACGCCCCTCCAGTCGGAGAATGTAGAAGCCTGTCGAGGGGGAGCCAAGAAAGCGGTCGAGGTCGGCTCTGGGTATGCGCAGTCGCTGATCCCAGCGCAGCGGTTCGCCGATGGCGCGGTACAGCGAAAGGAAAGAGGTGGCGTCCGGCCGCTCCTGGGCAATCGCTGCATGCTCGATCGGTGGCGAAAGCGCTTCGCCCGCAGGCGGTTCGCGCATCTCCATATAGGTCACCAGCAATCGAACCATGGTCGACCTACGGCCATTCGGGAAGCATGGCCAGTATCCATGCAGCTTGAGATGAAAAGTGGTGATCCCGCCGCGATTCGAACGCGGGACCCCCAGATTAGGAATGTTGTCGTAAACGCCTATTTCTCAGGGTTTGCAGCGCACCATGCGCCATTTATGCGCCATCGACGGGATTGTACC
This sequence comes from Ensifer sp. MJa1, assembly GCF_037026475.1. Classification (NCBI taxonomy): domain Bacteria; kingdom Pseudomonadati; phylum Pseudomonadota; class Alphaproteobacteria; order Hyphomicrobiales; family Rhizobiaceae; genus Ensifer; species Ensifer sp. MJa1. Next base: position 146,023 of record NZ_JAKUMO010000009.1, read on the forward strand.
TTCCGCAAGAGCCAGACTTTTATTGCGGCGGAAAACCTTCAGCTAGGCCTTGCGGAATGCCGCAGTTCGCGTTTTACGCTATTGTGGCTTTTCTAAATTTCAAACTGGGCCTTTAACTTGTCCGAAACTGATTCCATATTAACGGCGTTACGTGATGCAACTAAATTTCAGTTGCACCTCGCGTTTTGCTGTGGAATAGACGCGTGGTAACGGAACAATGTCGCGTCACGAACGGTTGAAGGCACAGTTTCTGGCATGTCGCGGACCGTTTCCGTATGCGGATGTTGTTCGATTGCTGGGCGGGCTTGGTTACGAAGAGACGGCGACTGGGGGAGGGAGTAGGCGACGCTTCGTTCACGCTCATACGAAGCACATCATTCGGTTGCACGAACCACATCCTGGCAAGGAAATATTAGAATATATGGTCAAGCAGGTCAGAGACATTCTGATTGAGCAGGGTCTACTATGAGCACGATTAGTTACAAGGGCTACCAAGCATCTGTCGAATACAGTGACGGCAAGTTGTTCGTCAAAGTATTGCACATTGACGACCTTCTTGTAGCTCAGTGCGATAGTGCGGCCGAAGTTGAAGGCGCGTTGAGCGAACTGATCGAAGAGTATCTTCGAGACTGCGCGGAACTCGGACGCGAACCTACAAAGCCGTTTAAGGGGTCCTTCAATGTACGGACAACGCCAGAGCTTCATCGGAAAGCTGCGATGAGGGCTACTGAGGCGGGCGTGTCGCTTAATGCTTGGATCGGCGAAGCTATCTCGGAGAAGCTGGAAAAGCATTCCGGCAGCGGTTCCTCGGAGAAAGTGCCGGCACTGGCCGGATGGGTCGTACGGGACCTTATGCGCGCGGCGCGAGGCGCTGAACTCAGTTACTCTCATGCCCACAGCATTTCTCTCAGAGGAAGGCTCGATTGGGAAAACGAAGGTGGCGTGAGAGAGAATTTCGACGTGGCGCGCCTAATCTCTGAACGCGAGAGACCTTATGACTGCTAAACCCACCAGGCTGAGGCCGGCCCCTGCCAAGCGTGCACGCGCGGCTAAGGTCGAGAAAACGCCGACGGCGGTTAGCGAGGCGTCGCACTCACTGGGTGTTTTTGCGCTAATTGATACCAAGATCATTTACGGCAAGTTTGGCGCCGACGACGGAGAGATCGAGTATCGTTATGATGCGGAGATGGATCATCCAGACAGGGTCGGCGAAGACGGCGCGCTCTGGTTAGTCGCGACGCGGCTATCGGTGAAGAAACAACGCGAAGGTGAAGACCAATCCGCTATTCGTGCCACTTACGTCTTCGGTATCAATTGCGAGAATGTGACTGAGGACAAAGTCATTGACATAGCCAAGCGCTACGTAGCCACAGCCGTTTGGCAAGCGTTCGCGAGTCTCAGCGCGATCATGGCACAACAAATGCGCGTGGACTTTCCTGGACTGCCGTCTGAGCCGTCTGAGATCGAAGTCAAAGATCTGTTTAAATAGGTCATTTACCGAAAAGGTTGGATGCGATCGCGTCCATGGCTTTCTTGTGATCGTCGCTTGGAAAAAGGTGGCCGTAGCGGTCCATGGTGACGGCAAGAGACGAGTGTCCAGCGAAGGTTTGCACGGTCTTCGGCGACAGACCGGCCTCGATCCAGGTCGATATCGCGAAGTGCCGAAGTGCGTGCCAGCCGAACCGCTTGAACTTCTTTCCTTCCTTTGTCATCTCGGCCGCTGCTCGATCGAGCGTCGGTATGAAAACGCGCTTTCGCATGTTTCGGTGGCTCTCGTGATTGCCGACGGTGTTTGGGAACACCAGGTCGCTATCCTTGGTGAAGGTGGACATCAGCTTCCACTTCTTCAACTCGGCGACGACGGCGGCCCCTAGCGGGACCTCGCGCAAGCCGGCCTCACTCTTCGTCGTGTCTTCGTTCCGCTTCGAATCTACGCGGGTCTCGATCGTCACCGAGCCGACTTTAAGGTCGAGGTGTTTCCAGCGGATCGCATAGAATTCGGACGCGCGGACGCCTGACGCAGCGGCAAAGATAACCCACGGCCGGAACTTCTCCGTCGCCACTTTGATAACGGCCGCGATCTGTTCCTTGGATGGGGGAGTGACCTTTTTGGCGCCCTCGTTTCTCTTGCCGACTACGCGGATACCCTTGGCGACGTTCACTGCCAGTAGGTCATCAGAGATCGCATTTTGAAGCACGCGGGAAAGTGTGCCGAGGATCTGCCGCGTGGTCACGACGCTGACGCCGGCATCTCTCAAATCGTCGCGAAACTTGCCGACGGCTTTTGCCGTGAGCTGCGCCAGCTTGGTGTCGCCGATGCCATGCTCGAAGCGCACGAACTGATCCTTCTTGCCTTCGACGACGGGCGGCTTTTCGGTCGGCGCGATGTAGTTCCACATGTGCCCGGTGACGTTGTCGAAGTATTCGGGCGTCACCCGCTCGCCGCGGGCCTTGCGGGTCTCAAGAACCTTCTCGTAGTTCTCGCAGGCGGTTCTGAGAGTGGTCGTGGCTGCATCGGCGCGATAGGTCCCCTTGCCGATCTGCTCTTCGACTTCCTTGCGGCGCGCTTCGGCGTCGCGCTTCTTTTCGAACTGCTGGCGATGCCTTCCGCCGTTGGCGTCCATGTAGTTCAGCACCCAGGCTTCGTGGGTGCCGCTCTTGTTCTTCCATGTGCGCTTGCGGATCGTCGCCATGCTGACCTCTCAGATAATTCTGGCGCACGACGCTAACGGGCGCCATGCTGGTCTTCAAGAGCTTCCATCCATTTTGCCAATGACGACCGGCGAGCGGCGACGGTCCCGCCCAGTTTGAAGGACGGGATAATCTCGTCGTAGACGAGGCGGTAGACCTGCCGGCGGGTCACTCCGAGGAATCCGGCGATAGCATCGGCGCCCATCAACAGGTCGCGTTCCGGTGCCTCATTCATCGCCTTTCCTCCCGATTCCTCGAGGTGCTGTTTTTCTTGATCGCATTGCGGCTGGTGACCATCGTGTAGCCGTCGGCGAATTTGACCAGGCAACTATTCATGACTTTGGAGCGGATCAGAACCTCACAGGGCTGGCCCTTCCTGCCCTGCCGGTCCCAACGGTAGATGTATGGTAAAGTGCTCATCGGCGGATCTCGGGGAAAGCGCTGTGCTCGACGCCGTCGAGGAGCCTGCCGGCGACTATCTTGCCCATCTTAGCAATCGCCATAACGGGTGCGAGCAGCCGGCGTGCCGACGGGTTATCCGTGTGCCCGTCCCATCCGATCCAAGTGAACTTCTCGCCAGTGTCGGGCATAGCGTGACCGACTACTCCATAGGCGGCAGTCGCCGGACACCACTCTCCCCACTGTTTGAAAAGAAACGGCACGCCGGTGGCAACACACTGGTCGCGTAGTTGGCGCGCCCAGTCCGGATGCATCGGCCTGGCTCCGGATCCGCTCTCGCCGCCGACTACCACCCAGTCAAGTTTTCGATGGGGCGTTGCAGCCGGGACCGTTTGCCCCTCCCACCATGCCATACCGCGATGGGCCGGCGGATCCAGTGCGCTAAGAGATTCGATCGCCGTGTCGGCGCCGCGGTCACACCATACTCTCGTCAGATCAATTGGCCCTAGTAGGGGCTCGGCGCTGATCCAGCGGATGGCGGCCGGGGTTGCGAGCAGAATCGGAATACGCTCGTCAGCGCGCTTTTGGTCCTCGACCGAAACGCCAAGCCAGACATTCGGGAGGGGCCAGCGCCCTTGCAGGGCACCGTCACGACGCGTTAGGTCCCACCGAACCCGTTCCACTGTCTTGGCCTTAGCGGGGCCGACGGCCGAGGCAGCCACGGCTATGCGGAACCTGGTATCAGCGTTTGCTAGATAGTCGCGCATTCGCTCTGGCCGTTTCGTCAGCACCTGGAATGTGTGCTGCGGCGCCAATGCCATGACGGCAAACACCTGGTCGATCCATTCATCGGGCACGCCGTCGGCGAAGAGATCACCATGGGCTGAGACGAAGATCATGCGCGGCTTCGTCCAGTGCAATGGCTGATCGAGCCATTGCGGGTTGAAGCGGACTTCACCGGTCCAGACGGGGCCGGCCTTCGTGTCACGGGTCAGCCCCGCGCGGCTCTGGTGATTCTTCAGCCGCGTGCCGGCGAGCTTCATCGCGTAGCAGTTGGTGCAGCCGGGCGAGACGACGGCGCATCCGGTGATCGGGTTCCAGGTCGCGTCGGTCCATTCGATCTTGGTGCCGTCAGCCATTGTCGTTTTCCCTGATGATCTTGATTTTCTTCACGTAGCCGCCCGGGTGCTTGATCCGGGCCTGGCGTTCGGCGATCAGGCTGCTGGCGGCAGAGATGTCGATGGTTTTGCCGTCGTGGAAATGAACGCGGAAGCGGTGGAGAGGGGCATCACTCATCTGATGCTCCAGTGTTCGACTTCTCGATCTTGGCGGCGCGGTAGGCTTCGCTCTTCGTCAGTGCTGCCTGGATGCGATCTATCCGTTCGATCTCAGCGATGATCAAGGCGCCAGCTTTGACGAGGTCACGGCGACGCTCAGTCGGCTTCCACCACTCAAGAGACCAGGGCCAGATCGTTCTGTAATGGGTGGTGTCGTGGGGTTGTCCTTTGACGCGGGCGGAAACCGCCAACCTGTAACTGCCAAGCGCGTAAGCTGCCGCTGCTTCTGCAAGCTCACCATCCAGATATGCATCGTCGTGTCCGATGGACCAGCCTTCGACAGCCATTTGCCGTTCCCGTTCGGCCAGAACATCGCGCGCAGCTTCAGCTCCGAGACCGATGAAGCCGACCATCTCGCCGTTCGCAAAAACGCCAGTACCCATTGGCTCCTGCCCGCCGTCCTTGCCGGGGGAGGAGGGATCGAAACCGGGTAGAGGGCCGCGACCGTGGCGGGTGGACCGCTTGACCCGAATTCGGTCGATCGTTTCAGGACGCTGCAGCTTTTCAAGATCAGCCTCAGCGCAGCTCATCAGGTCATAACCGGCCACAACGCAAAGCGAGGTCAGCGTGAGCATGGCCGAGCCGATTTCTTTCGCTGGCTCGCCCGCGGGTCGGTCATAGGTGTAGTCAACGAGGCGATGAGCGTCCTCGCGAGTCATGCCGAGTGCCTGGCACGTCTCGTTTGCCTCCTCCATGAACCGTGCGAGCCGTTCGGCTACATCGGTGGGATCGTCATGGAAAAGAGCATGATGCGCGTCGGCTACCCTGCCCTGATAGTTGGCAGTGTCCATCAGAATAAACCTCTCTGCGCGGGCTCGGCCTGCTGCGCCGGAGCCTGGTTGATCACGCGTTGGCGCCATTCGAAGAAACCAAGGGCGCCTTTTACGGGAATGGGTGTTTCGAGGATCTGCTGATCCTTCAGGGCGAAACCGAATGGGCCGAAGAACCAAGGGCTATCGCTGCGGGCCACGCAGTCGACGATGGTTGCGACGCCGACGATCGCGCCGAAGGCCAAACCGTCGAGCGACGTCTGTTCGATCGTCGGGGCGCCGCGCGGATTGACGTAGTTGTGCAATACCTCGAGATAGTCCTCGCGATCCTCTTCGTAGTTGCGCTTGCTGAAGGCGCTGGCGTGAATGCAGATCGGTCCCTTGATCGCGGTCGACCACTTGCGGTTCTCGATATCCTTCCAGCCGCTGACGATCGCGTGCGCCCATGGCTGACGGACGGAAAGGGCGAGGCGAGGGAGCTGCTCAATGTTGCCGGTGAAGAACCTGGTCATGGCAGCCTCACACGCGCATCGGCATCAGGACGATGAGGTTTTCACGCGGTCCGCCAACGCTGCGCAGCACGGCAGGTGAGCCAGCATCGCCGAGGCCCATCTCGAACCGGTCTCCGGACAGGTGCGAGAGAGCGTCGGCGACGTAGCTCGCGTTGAAGCCGATCTGGAGCGATGCCTCGCCCTCATAGGTCACCTCGTCCTCGGCCTCGCCGGCATCGGGGTTGTTGACCTTCAGCTTCAAGGCCTGGTCAGCGAATGAGAAGAGCACGGCGCGGCCGCGCTCGCCGGAGATCGTCTTAACCCGCTCGATCGAGGTCGCCAGCGATTTGATATCGATGGTCGCGAGCATCGCGTGACTGGCCGGGATAACGCGCTGATAGTCAGGGAAGGTGCCGTCGATGAGCTTCGACGTCAGCGTCGTCTCTCCGGTGGTGATCCGGATGACGGTGTCCGAAAGCGAGATCGCGACAGTGCCTTCCTTCGGCAAGATCCTCGTGAGGACCTTGATCGCGCCGCGAGGGATGATGATGCCAGGCGCGGCCGCGTCGAGTTCGGCGCGAACGAGGCGCTTTGAAAGGCGGTGCCCATCGGTAGCGACCATGCAGGCGCCGTCCTCGGCCGGGTGCAGGAAGATGCCGTTCAGGTAGTAGCGTGTCTCTTCGGTCGAGACCGCAAAGCCAACGCTCGACAGGGCGGCTGCGAAGTCCGTAGCAGACAGGCTGAAAGAGAATGGCAGATCGCCGTGCTTCATCTTGTGGAAGTCGCTGGCGGGCAGGACCTGTAAGCGGAAGCGCGACCGGCCCGACTTGATCGTTACGCCGGTGAGCTTGTCAGTGCGCTCTCCCGCAATCGAGAGATCGGCCCCATCGGGCAGCTTGTTGATGATTTCGTGGAGCGTGGCTGCCGGCACGGTGAACGCCTCGAACACCGGGTCGATCTCGGCCCCGAAGCGCACCGCGGCCTCAATGTCGAGGTTTGTGAAGCGAGCGAGCAGCTTGCCGGGCTGGGTTTCGTCCTTCTCGAAGAGGACGTTCAGCAGCACCGGGATCGTGCTACGGCGCTCGACGATGCTGTTGGTGATGGCGAGGGCGGCTGCCATCGCAGATTTCTCGGCCTTGAACATGGGTAACCTCTGGAGAGAGGGGCAGCGCCCGATGCGCCGCCCGGGCGACACGGTCAGGAGCTTGCTTCAGGCGTGCCCTGGAAGTGCGGCAGCTCGGTCTCGTGCGCCACGCGCTCGAGGTCGCGCATTACCTGCTGCGTGATGTGAACGTCCGGTCGGTAAAGCTGGCAGATCCAGTTCACTTTGCGATCAACCACGCGGTAACGCAGGCGCACCGGGATGCGGGCGACGTCACCCATGAAGAACGGTGCGATCGACAGAATGAACATGCCGGGCACGGTGAGCTTGTTGCCTTGTGCGTCGCGGTGCTCTTCGTCCCAGGTGATCTCGCCTTCGCCGGTCTGAAGCACGACGTTGTTCTTTACGCGGGTCTCGGCATGGACTTGCAGGCCGCGCGACAGCGCAACGAGCTCGTTCGGATAGGCAACCTTGAAACCGAACTTGCCGCGGAAGTCCTCTGCCTCCATGCTGTCGGGAGCCGACAATTCGGAGATGTGGTCTTCGATGAATTCGGCGAACTCCACCTGTTCGAGCGGCTTGCCGTTGATCTTCGCCCAGGCCTTCCATTCCTCGGACAGCGGGAACTCGTAGTGCGCACGATGCTTGAGATTATCGGCGCGGCCGCCACTGGTGTTCTCGTGATAGTCGAAAACGGCGGTGATCGACGGCTTCTGCCAGTCGGTGTTTGCGAAGATCACGCTGTCGGACGTCTTGTGGCGATCGATGATGTTGATGAGGCTATCCAGTGTCGAGACATTGGCCGTGCCAGACTTGCGGCGCGGGTGCTCCCGGTAGCGCTCGAACAGATCGGCGACATTCGAAAGCGAGCCGGATTTCCGGTCGACGAAGACCGGGATCGTCTTGGGAACGCCAGCGATAGCGGTTTCGAGCGAGAGGGTTGCGATCGAAGAGCCGGCACGATCGCCCAGGTCGCTGATTGCGGCGATATCGAGTGGCACGCTGTTGTTGGTCTGCTTTTCCATGGTGGCATTTTCCTGTTGGGGGTTGAGAGCGGATCAGGCGCCGCGGCGTTCGCTCACGTCGCGGGGGCCGGAGAACATGTCGTGTTGCTGGGGGTGCTCGGTTGAAAGGGCGCCGCTTTCGGTGACCCAGTAGACCGACGACTTGCGAGCGCGCTTCGGCGTCTTCGTCGTGATGTCGGCATTGATCGTGACCATGCCGTTGGCGACCTGAAAATCGAGCTTCAGGGTCAGGTTGCCCTTGTGCGCGACCTTCGGATTGTCCTCGGACATCGCGCCAAGCTCGGCGAGGGTCTCGGTAAGTTTGGAGCTCATCTCGCTGTTGAGTTCTCCGCCCTCGAGCATGCCGATGAGGGCCTGGCTATCGCGTATGATTTTCATCGTTCGACCTTTCGTTAGAACGGGATGTCGTCATCCAGATCTCGGCTGAACGACTGGGAGCTTTGAGAGGAGGAGCGGCCGGCGGCGCGGTCGCTGTCGAGGTCGTAGTCTCCGGCGCCGTCTCCGCCCGGGCGATAGCCGGAGCCTTCGCGGCGGCCGTCGAGCATGGTCAGAACCGAGTTGAAGCCCTGCAGCACGACTTCCGTCGAGTAGCGGTCGTTACCGTTGCTGTCCTGCCACTTGCGGGTATGGAGCTGGCCTTCGATGTAGAGCTTGGAGCCCTTCTTCACGTAGTTCTCGGCGACTTTGGCAAGGTTCTCGCTGAAGATGACAACGCGGTGCCACTCGGTTTTTTCCCTGCGCTCGCCGCTGTCTCGGTCGCGCCAGGTCTCCGACGTTGCAAGGTTGATCGTGGCGATCGCGCGGCCATCCTGCGTGCGGCGGACCTCGGGATCCGCGCCGACGTTGCCGACGAGGATCACCTTGTTGACGGAGCCGGCCATCAGTGAGCCCCTCGCCGGTTTGCGGCGACGATGGCCTGGTTCATCACCCGGCCCTCGGTGAGGAGCTTGGCGGCCATTTCCCGGAAGCGAAATTCCGCTTCCATCGGAGCCCACGGCCGGATCGGATTGGGGAGTGTGGGCGGCTTCATGTTCGCAAACTGTGAAGCGGCCTTCGGTCCGAACAGTGCGAGCGCCTCGGCCCGGCACATTCGTTCGTCCATCGACTTGACGAGGGCGGCCTGCCTTTTCGTCCAGGCCTCGGGTCCCGGTAAGCCGGCGGCGTAATAGATCACCTCATCCCACGCCGCCTTGCAGGCCGCGATCGTGTCGCGAAAGCGATCCTCGCCGAAAAGGTGACGGGCAACCAACGCGTAGAGCTTCTGGATCGGGCTCGACTGGTCGCCTGTGATGTATTCGTGCCCGTCATGCAGGAAGTAGAGGGCGGCCTCATGTGTGCTGCCGCCTTCGTTCAAAATTGCGCAGGCGCCGAGCACTGAATGCTGGGCGACGGAATAGGGCTGGCCCGGATTGCGACCATCGAAGCGGGCAATCTTCGAAAGCGAGTTCGCCATCTCGTTGAAGCAGACGACCCTTTGATCCGGGGTCGCGATGTCGATGACGGTTCCGTCGGGTGTGAACGACCAGACGGGTTCGGGTGCGAGGAGAGCGGCAGCGGCCATGTGTTATCTCCGATCGAGAGAGGCGTAGTGGCGGTCGAGGCGCTTGAAGGCGTCGACCGTGTCGTTGAGGGTCCACCCTCCGAACGCGCAGGCGATCGCGAAGACGGTCGCGACCAGGCGGCGCGTCCAGAGGGGCGGCGGATCGGCAAGTGTGATCTGCTTGGGAGGATCAGTGCGTCCGCCGAAAGGAGTGAAATGGCTGCTCATGTCAGGCGACCTGACGCACGGACTGGCGGCGCGCGATGGCGGCGGCTTCGGAAGCGAGGCGCGAAATGGTCGGTTCGGACCAGCCGCGCAGCTTCAGGCTCTCGACGTTCACGTTCTCGCCCGCAAAGGCGAGTTCGCGCATGTCATCGGCCATGCGCTGTTCGAGCGTTCGAATGCAGCGGGGTGCAGCGGCGATCTTGGCTGTTTGGGTCTCGGAGTGACTGCGAATACGGATCATGTGCGGCTCCTTGAAATGGGATGCCGCAAATATAGCGCAAATCGCTAAACATCTGTCAAGGTAGTATTTAGCGCAAATCGCTAAATCGTGTGCTAGTCAGATTTGTTAATCATCGTTAATCGCTAAATGCCAGCGGCACAAGACGTTCCCGCTCTGATCGCTCCGGTTCTTGACAGGCAAATGCGCCCTGAGAATGTGTTTCCCGGGTAACGTGCGGAGGTGATCCATCATGCGGCTGACTGTTTTGCTGGCTTCGTCGATTATGTGGGCCGGGGCAGCGTTCGCTCAGGATCCACAAGAATGCGCTCGGCTGGAGGACTCCCTGCAGCGTTTGACGTGCTTCGACAAAATGTTCCCGAAAGTCGTCGGTGACAGAGCCCAGACGGAAAGCGCGCCGAAATCTCAGCCCAGCAACGGCCCGCGCTGGGAAGTCCAAGAGGAGGTTTCCCCCGTCGATGATAGTAAGACGGTCAAGGCTGCGCTGTTGCCGGAGAAATCGACGAGCACCGGTTTCACCAATGCGTCTGCGTACCTCATTATTTCTTGCCGTGAGCAGACGACCAGTTTCATCATCTCGACAGAGATGTTCATGGCGAGCGAGGAGCCGACGGTCACAACCCGGGTCGGTGACCAGCCTGCAGTTTCCGGAAAATGGTCCCGTGCGACCAATTACAAGGCCGTGGGACTGTGGAACGGCAAGCAGGCGATCCCATTCATAAAATCGCTTAAAGATAACGAGCGGTTCTTTGTGAGGCTCGAGGACAAGGACCGTGTAGACGCTGAGTTCAATCTGTCCAACGTCTCTGAAGTCGTTGAAAAGGTTAAGTCAGCTTGCAAGTGGTGAGTGGCCTAGTCAGCCTCTCGCTGAACGGAGTAGATGACCCGACCGACGATCCTTACGATTTCGCCATCGCCGGCGGATAAGTCGATTGGCTGCTGGTGAAGAGGATCGTGAGATTCTGGCAGGAGCCAGAACTTGCCGTCATCGTCTTGCCAGAGCTTCTTCACGGTTGCTTCGCGCAACCCGTCGGAGCGTTCTGTTTCGATGATATAGCGGCGACCTGGTTTAGGGGATTCTCCTGTTTCCATCATGCTCGTGTAGATCAGCGCCGATCCCTCAGGGTAGCGCCGGTTCATCGACGGACCTTTGGTCTCCGCCCCGTAAAGGGTGAAATGACGAAACTCTGGCTCGTCAGGTACAGCCACGTCGTACCAGTCTTCTTCGTCCCAGGCGGTTGATTCCTGCCAGATGCCGGCGGCCACGTACTGGCGCACGGGGACGACGCGAACATCGCTCCGCTTCGAGATGAAATCGGACGGCGAACAATGTAGGATCTTCGCGAGTTGCTCCATCTGCTGGGCACTCAGCTTCGTCTTTCCATTCTCGAGCTTGTTGTAATTGGTCAAATGCAGGCCCAAAGCATCCGCAACCTGTTGCTGCGTCATCCCCTGCGATTTACGAATTTCTTTTAATCTCATCATGTTACCAATTTTAGCGATATTCGCCATATTCGGATATCGCGCTTTTCGCTAAATGCCGCTTGACAGGTATTTAGCGATTTGCGCTATATATGCGCTATGGACCTGAGAACTTGGCGAACCAAATCAGAGCTGACGATGGCGGAAGCGGCTATGCTGCTCTCGATCGAGAGCGCTCGTACCTACCAGCGCTATGAGCTCGGCGAGAACCGACCGGATGCGCCGATCATGGAGCGTATCCGTATTGCCACTTCCGGCGAGGTGACGCTTGAAGCCATGCACGCGCTTCGGCTGCAATGGCTTCGAGCCAACAAGCCCGAAACGGCGGGCCTTTTGTTGGAGGCGGCCGAGTGATGAGGTTCCCGAAGCAAGGCTCACTGGACGGTCTTGCCGCCTGGCGGGGGCGCGAAACTGACCTCCGCGTCCCCGCCTTCTTTCTGCGATGCCTCTCGTCATGTGGTCCCCCGTGATCTGCTGACGAGCTGAACCTCACATTTCCGAACCATTCCCGCCACGGGAAAGCCCGCCGGAATTTCCCGGCGCGGGAAACCTTTTGCCTGCTCGCGAGTGCGCCAATGACAAACGAGACAATGACGAACGCATGGTTCCACCGGCTGAAGGCCGCGAACCGCATGCTGATCAAGCTGAACGGCGGGATCGAGGCCTGTGTCGACCTCACGTCGCTGTCGAAGAGCCAGATCGGCCGCTGCAACAGCGACAAGGACCCCGACCTGCTGCCGATCACGAGCGTGATCCGTCTCGAAGCCGAGCTCGGCAACCCGGTGGTGACGAGGGCCATGGCCGAACTTCACGGCTGCCAGCTCGTCAACCCGCAAGAGAAGGGCGAGGACGGTCGCTGCCTCATGCGTGACAACGCGGAGATGCAGCAGCGGAACTCCGAGTTCCAGGCAGGTCTGTACGCGGCGGCCGGCGACAATGTCATCACCCACGGCGAGGCGTTGCGGTCGATGCGGGATCTGCAGGCGCTCAAGCTGAAAATCGCTGACGTGGAGACCGGGCTGACCGAAGTCCTCGCGAAGGGCGGCCAGAAGGGCGACCTGAAGCTGGTTTACGGGGCCGAATGATGACAGAGCCCGCCGGCATTCGCCTTTACATCGTAACCGATGACCCGGCGCGGGCGGCGCTGGCTGTCGTTGCGTGCTTCGTAACGGAAGTCCCCGACTTCATCCGGATCGTTACGGACGCGAATGAAATTCGCGCCATCCCGGATGGGGCGCGCTGCATCGGACACTGGTTCGAGTGGCGGGATCAGCGGCCGAGCGAGGCGCAGCTCGCCTGGCAAGAGTTGCGCGCTCTTCGCGCCGACCAGGTCGAAGGCGTCAGCAAGGCCTTCTTCGAGCGGATCGACGAATGGAATGCAAAACGCCGTGCCGCTGAACGCAAACGCCTCGCGGCGATCGTCTCGGAGATGGGCGGTTCTCTACCATCCTCCTCAACAAAGCCCCCCGAAAATTCGATGCAGAGGTGGTTCTGATGCTGCTGTTTAACAACGTCAAACTCGGCCGGGACGAGTTCGACAGGATGGCGCCTGCGCTACGGACGGAAGCCGTGCTGCTTGCAATTGAGGCTGGCGGCAAGCCGGTGGACATCGCCGAGGCGGTCGGGCGATCGGTCTCCGAGATCTTCCGGGCTGCGTCTGAAGTTCACGCTCTCAGGCTTAGCGGTTCGATCGACGACGATCATCCGAAGTGCGAAGGCGCGACGACGGAGGTGAAGGGCGCCAGGCTCAAGACGCTGTCCAAGACCGCGCAGGCGATACTTAGTCTCGTGGCCGCCGCGGGCGACAGAGGCCTGCCGGCCAGTACGGATACGCTTGCGCGTGCCGTAGGGGTGGGGCCTCGGCACGTGAACACGAGCATGAACCGCTTGATTGCCGACGAGCTGGTTTATCGGCTTCGGCCACCCCACGGAACTGCCCCGACGATCTGGGCGGCAACTGAGGGCGGGAAGGCGGTTGACGCCGCTGCTGGCGGTAAAGCGTCATGAAGGACCGGGCGCCCCGCATCCTCCTCGTCGTTGCGCCGACGCAGATGGAGTGTTTTCGAACCGTCCAGCACTTCGGCATAGATCTCGATCGGCACGCGGCCGAGATGCGCTTCATCAGCCGGCCGTATTCGCTGGTCGGTTGGTCCCGCGGCACTCCGTTTATCACCTTCGACCGGCAACACTGGTCGAGCGACGTCGGCGTCGCTCTCGACAAGCTGCTCTGGGCCTTCACCCAGTCGGGGCAGCTTCGCATCGCGGGGGAACGAGACCTCGCGCCGATGACAACTTCACCGCAGTGCGCGCTCGCGCCGAAAATCCGAGGAGTACAGCATGTTGGGTCTCAATAAGGCCGACGCACGCCGATCGCGCTCGGCGTCGATGAGTGGTCCCATGGATGAACGGCAGGCACTTGCGGCCATCATCCTCTGGAATTCCGGTCATTTCGATACGCAGGACATCGCAGACGTCCTTGGAGGCGTGGGTGAAGACGCCGTCTGCCGCACGCTGCACGCCGCTCGCCTTGTTCAGAACGGGGGTGTCTGATGAGGCCGTTGAGCTACAGCAGCAATCCTTCCTTCGGTCTCGATAACCGGATGACGGTCGTTCTCTTCGCGGGCATGGGCGGCGGGTGCGACGGGCTCGAGGATGCGGGCTTCCATGTGCATCTCGCGATCAATCATGATCCGGTTGCGGTCGCCGTGCACCAGAAGCGCCATCCGCATACGCGCCACGAGCGCTGCGACGTGTTCGAGGTCTGCCCGAAACAGGCGACGCAAGGGCGCGGCGTGCGTGTGCTTCATGCCTCCCCAGACTGCACGCACTTCTCCGTTGCCAAGGGCGGAAAGCCGGTCTCGCGCCGGCGTCGGTCGCTGGCGTGGGTTGTCTGCCGGTGGGCCGGTCAGGTGCGGCCAGAGACGATCACGCTGGAGAACGTGCCGGAGATCCAGACCTGGGGCCCGTTGATTGCAAAGCGCTGCCCGAAAACCGGGCGTGTCGTACGGCTCGATGGTTCGGTTGCCGCCAAGGGCGAGCGCGTGCCGGTGCAAGATCAATGGCTGATCCCCGATCCGAAACACAAGGGCCGGATCTGGCGCGCCTGGCTGAAGCACATGGTCGGGCTGGACTACAACTTCGAAGGCAAGGTGCTTGTCTGCGCGGATTACGGCATCGCGACGATCCGCAAACGGTTCTTTGGTGTCGCCCAGGCCGGAGGCGCGCCGATCGTTTGGCCGGAGCGGACGCACGCGCCGCGCAAGGATGCAAAGCGGCTCGGTCTGAAGCCATGGGTTGGCGCGCACACCATCATCGACTTCTCCTTGCCGGCGAAATCGATTTTCGGGCGGAAGAAGGATCTGGCCGAGGCGACGCTGCGCCGGACGGCGCGGGGCGTCATGCGCTACGTCGTCGACGCGGCCAAGCCGTTTATCGTGCCGATCACCCATAGCGGCGCTGACCGCGTGCATTCTGTCGAAGAGCCGTTGCGGACGCTGACGACCGCGCATCGGGGCGAGATGTCTGTCGCGGTGCCCTCGCTGGCGCCGCTGATCATGGGTGTCGGGGGCCGAGCTGCGCAGACCGAGATCCGCGATTTGCGCGACCCGCTCGGCGCCGGCACGACCAAAGAAGATCGCGTCGTTATGGCTGCTACAATGACGGCCTATTATGGCGGGGAGCAGGGCGAGCGCAGGAAACAGGATATCCAGGAGCCGCTTCAGTCGTTCGTTACGGAACCGCGCCATGCAGTGATCGGGGCCTTTCTGGCCCAGCACAACAGCGATCCCCGCGAGGATGGTCGCAAGGTGGCTCGGAAGGGGCGTAGCGTCGACGAACCGTTGGCTGCGATCACCACTTCGCCGCAAGTCGGCGTCTCAGCCGTCTTCATGGCGCAGCACAATACCGGTGAGCCCGGACGCCCGATCGATGAGCCCATGTCGACGATCGTTGCCCGTGGGTCGACCCAAGGCGTTATTGCGGCGTCGATGCTCAATCTGCGCGGCACGGATAAGCGCGGCCGGGACGTGCGGGAGCCTTTGGCGACCGTCAACGCCGGCGGCAATCATGCCGGACTGATCCTCGGTTTCCTGCAGCATTACTACGGTACGGGCGGACAGGACCAATCGCTCGCCGACCCGCTCGGTGCCCTGACAGCCAAGGCTCGTCATGGGCTCGTGACGGTCAAGCTGGGGCGCGAGACCTACGTGATCACTGACATCGGCATGCGCATGCTGGAGCCAGAAGAGGGCGCTGCTGCGCATGGGTTCCGGCCGGGCTCACTGCCCGACACGATCACGATCGACGGCAAGGAACGCCGTCTGACGAAAACCGAGAAATACCACCTGGTCGGCAACAGCGTACCGCCGCGCATGGTGCGACTCCTGGCGGAATGCAACGTTCGACAGGAATTGGCGGAGGCTGCGGAATGAGCAGTCATCAGCCAACACTCTTCGGCGGATCGAAGCGTCTCGTCTATGACGAAGCGATCGAGCTCACGCTGCAGTCAATGCAGGCCTACGGGCCCGGACACGATCATTGGGTGTTCGCGTTCTCCGGCGGCAAGGACAGCACGGCGACCCTGACGGTGATCATGCATCTGATCGACGTCGGTCGGCTGGCAGCGCCGCGGTCGATTACCGTGCTCTATGCCGATACCAGGATGGAGTTGCCGCCGTTGTCGATCTCGGCGGCCCTGCTTCTCGACCGTCTCCGGGTGCGCGGCGTCCGTTGCGACGTCGTCATGGCGCCGCTCGACAAGAGATTCCTCGTCTACATGCTCGGCCGGGGCGTGCCGCCGCCAAACAACAACACGTTCCGTTGGTGTACGCGGCAGATCAAGGTCGATCCGATGACCGAGGCGCTGCAGCAGCGCATCGACGAACTGGACGGCACGATCCTCATGATCACCGGCGTGCGGCAGGGCGAGAGCGCGATCCGCGACGGCCGCATCGAGATGTCCTGCGGCAAGGACGGCGCCGAATGCGGTCAGGGCTGGTACCAGCAGGTGCTGCCGGAGGCGAAGGGCATCCGCGGTCGGATCGCGACCCTGGCGCCGCTCCTGCATTGGCGCGTCTGCAACGTCTTCGACTGGCTCAAGGTCTACGCCCCGATGGCCGAATATGGCGGATGGGAAACACGGGCAGTCGTCGATGCTTACGGGGGCGACGAGGCGCAGGAGATCAATGCGCGGACGGGCTGCAACGGATGCCCGCTGGCCTCCCGCGACCTCGGGCTGGAGACGGTGATCCGCGTCCCGGTCTGGTCCCACCTGTCGCCGCTGCTGCGCCTCAAGCCGCTTTACCGCGAGCTCCGTCTGCCGCGACACCGGCTGAAGAAGACGGGGCTCGTTCGTCCGGTTGTCGGGTCGGAGTGGAACGAAGAGGCCGGCGAGGATCTTCCGGTCTTCGGCGAACCCGAGATCGCAACGGCCAAGAACAAGCAGCGCATGGGGCCACTGACCTTCGAGGCGCGCCTCATGGCGCTCGATCGCGTGCTCGCTATCCAGGCCGAGTGCAACGAGGCGGCGATCCGCCTCGGTTGTCCGACGATCGATCTCCTCAATGCCGAGGAAGAAGCTCGCATCCGTGAGCTGATCGCCGCCAAGACGTGGCCGAACGGCTGGGAGGGGGACGAGCCTACCGCCGACACGCCGATGGACACTGTTTACGCTGACGGCTCCGTGCAGCCGATTTTTCTTTGATGAGCGTGGCTATGAGTGAAGCTCTCCTAGAAGATTTCATCGCCCGGGCGAAACAGGTCAACGTTACCGATGCTGCCGGCAAATATGGCTTGGCCGTCGGAGCCAAGGAATATGCCGGGCCGTGCCCTCGCTGCGGCCAAGGCAAGGACAGGTTCTCCGTCCACCCGGGAAAGCAGGCTTTCAACTGCCGTTCCTGCGGAGGTGGGCGGGATGGCATTGGCTTCATGGCGCATGTCCACGATCTAGACCTGAAATCGAGAAGCGGTTTCCTCGAAGCGTGCTCGGCTGCGCTGGGCGGCGAGCAGATCCCTGAGGGTGGAGAACGTGAGACAGACGAAGAGCGAAATGCGCGCCTGGCGCGGCTCGCAGCGTTGCAGGCAGCAGCCGAGGCGAAGGCGAGAGAGGCTGAGGCCCGTCAGGCGCAGTTTCGCGAAAGGGACGTGCGCAAGGCTCGTGGCATCTACTCCAGTGCAGTCGAGCGCAGCATGCCTGTCGCCGACCACGTTCGCGAATATTTGAGGCGGCGGACTGGCTATGTGGTGCCGAACGAGATGCTTCGGCATCTGCGTTGCCGGGCAAAGCATAGCTACTATAGCAAAGACGAGTACGGGCGAGATGCCGTGCGGCACGTCGGACCAGCAATGATCGCAGCCTTCGTCACGCTCGACGGCGAAGTTACGGGGTGCCATCAGACGTGGA
Source organism: Ensifer sp. MJa1 (assembly GCF_037026475.1). Lineage (NCBI taxonomy): Bacteria > Pseudomonadati > Pseudomonadota > Alphaproteobacteria > Hyphomicrobiales > Rhizobiaceae > Ensifer > Ensifer sp. MJa1. Next base: position 163,723 of record NZ_JAKUMO010000009.1, read on the forward strand.
TAGAGCTTGGCAAAGCACCCAAATACCGGCCTGATCTCGGCATCGACCTCAAGGGTAACCAACTTCCGACGAAGAAGATGCTTGGCACCAAGCGAGGGTCTCTTATCCCGTGCCTCGGCTCCATGGAGTGCTCGAGGTGGGTTGGAGGCGAGGGGATCGAGAACGTCGTCGCAGTCGCTGGCTTTGAGGGATTTCGACCTGACACGTTCTACTTCGCGACCGGAGATCTCGGGAACCTTGCCGGCCCGGCCGAGCGATCGTCAGAGTTCCAACACCCGCACCTGACCAAGGAATCGGCGGACGGTCGAACGCTCGCCGTCAGGGTGCAGGGACCCGTGCCGAAGGCTGACCAGGACGCCCGCGACGCTTTTCAGGTAGCTGATCACGTTACCGACCTCATTCTGATCGCCGATGGCGACAGCGAATTCTACATGACCGCGGCCGCCATGGCGCGCGGCAAGTCGCGCCTCGAAAGGCCGGGGCGCAGCGTGGACATCTGGTGGCCGCCCGAGGGGATGGATTTCGCCAGTCTTCTTTCAGCACGAAATAGCAAGGGGTAAGCGGTGGACCTCATTTCCACGTCAATGCCGGACGGATTGCGGCAGATTGTTCAAGACGCCATGCGCCAGCGTGGCTTCACAGACCCCGAAACCCCACCCGCGACCGAAGAGACTGACGAAACTGTCGAGCCGATTGGCACCAGACAGCGCGAGAAGGTCGATGCGAAGATCCTCGAGTATTGCGCAGGTCTGGATCATTCCGACACGGATAACGGGAAACGGCTGCTGAAGCACTTCGGCGAAGATCTCGTTGTCGTTGCGCAGGAAAAGGCTCGCCAGGCCATGTATGCGGTCTGGACCGGCACGCATTGGGACCTCGCGAACGGTGGCCCGATGTCACTCGCGATCGCGCAAAGGCTCGGCGACCGGATCGCCCTGGAGCGGCGGTTTATCAAACCGACGAAGGACGAGCAGGCCGCAATCGACGCCGGCGCGGCGGCAGGGGAAATTGAGGACGAAGAGCGGGACGCTATTCAGCGAAAGCTCGTTGCCGCAGCAGATCGTGCGAAAGAGAGTGTAAGCAAGCGTATCAAGCGCCGGATGGATCATGCGACCTCATCAAAGAACATCGCCCGCATGAACGCTGCGCTTGCCTGCGCGGCGCCGCATTTGATCCGGTCGCCTGACGACTTCAATGCGGACCGCATGAAGTTCGCGGTCGAGAATGCGACACTCAGATTCGTGCGGCAGATGGAGACCCGCAAGAACCCGAAGTTCGTAAGCGCTGCCGAGACGCCGAACGTCCCGGAGACGGTCGAGATCTGCACCTCGGCTGACGTCAAGGTAATGCAAGGGCATCGCCGGGATGACCTGATAACGCACGTTGCGCCAGTCAAGTACGACGCCAAGGCTCAGTGCCCACGGTGGCTTCGTTTCCTCGGGGCGATGCTGCCCGACGCAGATGTCCGGCGGCTGGTGCAAGTGTCGTCGGGCCTCGGTCTCGTCGGTATCACCGTCCAGCACCTCTTCTTCCACTATGGCGACGGTGCGAACGGAAAATCCGTATACATGGAAACGCTCTGCCGGCTGCTCGGAGATGTCGCGGTAACCCTGCCGGCCACCAGCTTGATCGGCGAGAGCGGTTCTTCTGGCGGGGCGTCACCCGACCTGGCTCGATTGCTCGGGCGACGTCTGTTGCGCGTGAAAGAGCTGCCCGAGGGCGAGGACCTGAAAGAGAACCTCGTCAAGGAACTGACAGGCGGCGAGACCATTACGGCGCGTGACCTCTTTGCGGGATACATGGACTTCGACCCGATCTTCGTCGTGATCATGAGCGGCAATGGCTATCCGAGGATCACGGGTAACGATGATGGCATTTGGAGACGCATGGCGGTCGTGCATTGGCCGGTGAAGGTGCCCGAGGCCGAGCGGCGCGAGTTCGAGGAGATGCTGGCTTATTTCCGGCCGGAGTATCCCGGCATTCTCAACTGGCTGATCGAGGGCGTCAAAATCTACCTGAAGGAAGGTCTCGTCATCCCCGACGCGGTGCGTAGCGCCACGCAGGAGTACCGGGACGACATGGACCGAACGTCGGCGTTCGTCGCGCGGTGCGTGCAGAAGGACGAGAGTGCGCCTCCTCTGCAGGCAAAAGATTTGTATGCCGCCTATTGCAAATTCACCGAAGACGAGGGAGGAAAGCCTATGAACGTCACTGCCTTTGGCCGAGCTATGGGCAAGAAGTTCAAGAAAGACACCTCAGGCCGGGTTTTCTACTATCTCGGCATTCGTCTTCGAGACGTCCCAGAGCCTCATCCCAAGACGGCGCCTGAACCCCCTATGGGGCGTTTCAGTGACGATGAGCCGTTTCCGGAGGTGTTCTGATGCTCCCCGTAACCCCTCACATCAGGGGTTACGCGCCTCTAAACACTCGCAAATCGAGCGATAGTTTCGATAGTTTTTGCGGGGGTTTTGCGACAGTTCGGCGGGGGGAAGGGGGAATAAAATCAACGGCTTGCGATAGTTGCGATAGTTTTCGCGCCCATACGCGTATGAGAAACGGCGGGGTGCGGGGAGACATAAATTTTTTGTCTCTTTTGTTATGCGTGAAAAACTATCTCATACTATCGAACTATTTGAAAACATTACAAAAAACTGTCTCTACAACTATCGAAAAACAATCGCAAACTATCGCAAGGTCATCACAATGAAGAAAATCTCGGTAGAGGACCTCCTGAGCTGGGCTTTCACGCAGGAGCTTGGAAAGGTAGGCGTGATGGCTGACGTGGGCCAAGGCTTCAGCGCGGCATGGATGGGAATGGCGGAAGTGGCGTCGCTTGGGACCATTGTTGATCGGAGCCCGAACGCGTTCGGCGTCATTCCGAACTTTGTTTACGAGGGCGATCCCCATCCTGACGCGATCATCGCCGGGCGCGCTGTCCACCGGCTTGCCGATCATGGCTTCGATATCGCCAACGGTTGGAACCCCATGGCCGATTGGGCCGACGAACACGGCCTGATCGCCGAGGAGGTGGCCCGGCTGGCGGAAGAGCAGCGGGGGCGTAGCGACCGTCTGAGCGGACAGCACGTGGTCAGCCTGGTCGTATCTGCGGCTGTGCTGAAGCGTGGGCCGGATTGGCGCGCAGATGCGCCGAAGGCCGTGATGCTGATGAACAAGGGCAAGCCCGCGTGGTTCGTAAAGCGGACGGCCAAGGATAGCCTCGGCAACGCCTATGAATACGAGGACAACGGTTTCGATCAGCGTCGCCAGCGACCGAAGAAGGGTGCCTATCGCAAGTGGCGCCTCGACCGCTCCATTCGCGGCGACGTGCTCTCGCGCCTTGACTGGCAGCTTTGGCAGTCGGCCCTAGAGCAGATCCACGCCTGGCTATCGTTCAAAAACCGGCTTTCGACCTACGAATTGCTGCCATTCTTTCCGAGGCGCCAGCCGTGGACCATCTCCAAAAACGCGCCGTTTTCTGCGCAAGTCATTGAAGAACAACGATAAAATTATTCGGTTTTGAGTATTGTGTGCGGCAGTTGCTTGACATAGTTTCGATGGTACAGAAGTGGGTTAGAACCCCGCTTGAAATACCGGTCAGAAACCCGCTGGACGAAAGTCTCGGCGGGTTTTGCTTTTCCAGACGAGGGAGGCGGCCATGAACCCCGCCGCTGTAATGGCGGCAAAGGCAGGTGCCCGATGATCGACGCACACATCAAGTTCGATCTGTCGGGTTTCGAGCGATCGCTGCGCGATATCGAGCGCAAGCAGTTGCCCTATGCGATCATGCTGACGCTGAACGAAACGGCAAAGGGCGGTCGCCTCGAAGTCCAACGCGAGATGGATCGCGTGTTTGATCGGCCCACGCCCTATGCCAAGCGTGGTGTCGTGTATGACGGGGCGACCAGGCAGAACATGCAGGCCGCTGTCGTGGTGACGGGCGATCGAACCAAGGGCGGGTTGCCGGCAACGGCATTCCTCGGGCCGCAGATCGAGGGCGGGATGCGCACGCATAAAGCTTTCGAGCGGCAACTGATCGACCGCAACTTGATGAAGCGCAACGAAGTGGCCGTTCCTGCGAAGCGTGCGCCTCTCGATCGATACGGCAACATGACACAAGGCTTTCTGAACCGTGTCATGGCTGACCTGCAGATCGACTATCGGGGCGCCGGCGCTACCCGCGTCCGGTCCGACAAGTCCGTAAAGCGAAACAAGAACTACAAGAACGCGCGGTTCTTCGCCGCGAAGCGCGCGGGCCACCTCTTCCCGGGCATCTACCAGCGAGACCCGACCACGCAGGCGATCTTCCCGGTCATCCTGTTCGTGTCGCAGAGCACCTATCGCATCCGCCTCCACCTCCGCGGGGTCGTCGAGCGCTACGTGACCGCGAACATTCACGATCACTTCGCCACCGCCTTCGAACGGGCGGTTCGGACGGCCCGATGACCGGTCGGCCCGGTTCGCGGGTCCTTCCCGGACGAGACCAGCCTACGGGTATTTGGCACCGCAGTGGTTGCCCAGTCTGAGCGATTTTTTGAAGCCTAAAGTCGGAGCCTAAAGAGGCCCGCTAAAGTCGAGCGCCCCTAAAGATGAGCCTTGCCGCTGAAGTCATGACGAAGAGCGCGTTCGCCGCTCATGTCGGCGTCAGCCCGGGGCGCATCTCGCAATACATCGCCGAGCGGAAAATTCACGGAGAGGCGCTCGAAGGTGAGGGCCGGAACGCGAAGATCCGCACGTCGGTTGCCATGGAGCAACTCCAGCGGACGCTCGATCCGAACCAGCGCTTCGGCGCGAATGGGGCCGCCACCCGCTCGATACCGGGCGCTGTTGTCGATCGAGCCGACGTCGTGGCCAGACCGCCAGCGCGGGAAAAGCCGCCGATCGTCATCGATCCATTCCTCGACGAGGTCGCCGCCGAGAAGCTGAAGCAGCAGAAGATCACGACCGCCCGCATGGAGCGCGAGGAAGCGCTCGAACTCGGTCGTTACATGCTGACGGACGATGCGCGTCGCGAGATGGTCAAGGCGGTGGCCGAGGCCTTCAAGGTGATGGAGCAGGGTATTCCGGAAATGGCGAAGGCGCTTGCTTCGCAGTTTTCGATTTCGTCTCACGATGCAACGTACGTGCTGCTGAAGGCCTTCCGTGACCATCGGGCGAAGAAGGCGAAGGACTTCGCAGCCGCGGCCGCTGATCTCGACGAGCACACCGAGGACGATCAGCCGTGACGATGATGTACAATCCGGAGCGGCTCGCGCTGGAGGTACTGGCCGAGATCTGCGAGCCGCCGCCTTCAGTCGACTACCTCGGCTGGGCCAAGCGGAACATCGTGTTCTCGGAGCGCATCACGGACCATCCGGGACCCTACAACGAGGACCTGGTGCCGTTCTTCTCGGAGATCCTCCGGGCACTCTCGCCCGAGGACCCGTGCAACATCGTCAGCCTGGCGAAGTCGGCGCAGATCGGCGGCACCATCTGCGCCAACATCTTCACGCTCGGCTCGCTCGACATGGCGCCTGGCGATTTCCTCTACGTCCACCCGACCGAGGAGAACGCCGCCCGTTGGTCGAAGACGAAGCTGATGCCGCTGGTGCGGGAGATGCCAGTCGTCGCCAAGCTGTTCTCACAGAACAGCCGCGATGCCAGCAACTCGGTGCTCTACAAGGAGCGCATCGACGGGCGCGGCGCCATCCAGGCGGCCGGCGCCAACTCGCCCGCGGGCCTGTCGATGATCTCGCCGCGAAAGCAGGTACAGGACGACCTTGCCAAGTGGCAGATGAACGAGGCCGGAGACCCGGAGGTCCAGGCGGACAGCCGCAGCAAGGCGTTCTTCAACGCCAAGGTCTTCAAGATCTCGACGCCGATGGTCGAGCCGGGATGCAAGATCACGGCGAACTATCGCGAGGGAACGCAGGAGAGCTACCACGTTCCTTGCCCGCACTGCGGTGAACTGCAGGAGCTGCGCTGGGAAAACATGCGGGATCATATCGATCCCGAGCATCCGGAAAACGCGCACTTCGTCTGCATTGGTTGCGGCTGCGAGATCCACGAGCATCATCGCGAGTGGATGGTGCGGCCGGAAAACGGCGCGAAGTGGGTTGCGAAGTATCCGGACCGGGCGCGTCGCCATCGATCGTTCCGGATCTGGATGGCCTATTCGCCCTTCGAGCGCTGGGAAAACCTCGCGCGCGAATGGATCTCGCTGCAGGCCGGCGGACCGGAGAAGCGCGAGAACGGTTCGGGCGCAGAGCAGACGTTCTTCAACGACTGGCTCGGCCTCGCCTACGAGGCGGACAACAAGGCGGTCGACTGGGAAATCCTGCGCGACCGCGCCGCAGTCTCGGATAACACCTATCGCGGGATCGTCCCCGCCGGCGTTCTATCGCTGGTCTGGGGCATCGACGTGCAGGGTGATCGTGTCGAGTGTCTGTTGATCGGCTACGGCAGGAATCGACTTCGAGCGGTCGTCGAACATGTCGTGATCGACAATCGGGCCGGCAGCCACCTGCCAGGCTATCGCGTCCACTCCGGTCATATTTCGGAGCCGGAAGTTCGGGCGGCCCTCGACGCGTTGATCGCGCGGGAATGGACCGACGAAGCCGGCCGGAAGCGCACCGTCGACATGACCGCGATCGACGGCAACGCCTACACCGACGATGTCTGGAACTGGGTGCGCAAACATCCGCGTTCCCGCGTCATCATGGTGCGCGGTGGCAACAACGAAAACGCGCCGCCGATCGCGCAGGCGCGTGAGTACGACAACAAGGGCAGGCCGAAGAAGCAGAAGTGGTCGTCGCGGTTCTACACCTTCGCGGCTTCGTCCTTCAAACTTCGGCTCTACCGCGACTTCAAAAAAGACGATCCGCAGCGGGCCGGCTTCATCCGATTCGCCCGAGGCTTCGAGGATGATCTGTTTCAGCAAGCAACGTCCGAGAGCCGGGTCGCCGAGAAAACCCGCAGCGGCCATACCCGCTACGTCTGGAAGCTGCCAGAGGGTCGCCGCAACGAAATCCTCGACATGCTCAACCAGAGCCTCGCCGGCGCCTACCGCCTCGGTATTCCCTACTGGACCGAGGAACAGTGGGACGCGATCGAGGATCGCCTCGGGAAGCTTGAGCCGCCGCGTCAGGGCGACCTCGAGGATCACATCAACCAGGTGCAGCCGCAGTTGCCGGAGACACCGGAACCGACGCCGGCTCCGGCTCCGGAAGCACGGCCGGCTCGCCCGGTCAGGAAAACGCTCACGGCCGCCGAGGCCATGCGCCAACTCAACAACAGGTGACGGATGTTCACGATGCTCACGCCCGAACAGGAGGCCCTCTATCGTGGCCAGTTGGCCGAGGCAGAGGCCGCCCTGCACAAGTTGCTGCTCGGAAAGAGCGCCGTGACGCTCAACTACAACGGTGAGAGCGTGACCTATAAGCCCGCCGACGAGGCGCGCTTGCGCAATTATGTCCGCGAGCTGCAGGCGAAGCTCGGCCTGATCCGTTCGGCGCGCCGGCCGGGAGTGCGGGTATGAACAAGAGCGTCATTCTCGACCATACCGGTCGCCCGATGCAGCGCGCGTCGGTTCGCCAGCGCGGCTTTCCGGTTAGCGACAGCGCCTACCAGTCCGCGAGCTACACGCATCCTGACATGTCGGACTGGGTGCCGCGCTCGGTTTCCGGTCAATCGGCCTTGTCGATCGAGCGCGACGTCATGGTCGACCGCGTGCAGGACATCGCACGCAATGATGGCTGGGCGTCCGCGGCGGTGTCGCGCCACCTGGATACGATCGTCGGCTCGGGCTGGGATATCGCCGTCGACCTCCCGGAGAAATCGCTAAACCTGACGCAGGAACAGGCCGACGAACTCTCAGACGAGATCGAAGAGAAGTGGACCGAGTATGCGACGGACCCGGCTTTCTGGGTCGACGCCAAGCGTCAGGGACCGATGGCTTCCGTTCTCGGCCGCGCCTACCGTCATCGCTTTGGCGACGGCGAAGCGCTCGCGGAACTGTGCTGGGACGAAGCGCGCGGCGCGCCTTACAGCACCTTCGTCAAGCTGATCGACCCGGCGCGGCTGTCGAACCCGCTCGACGAGGCGGACACTGCCGATCGTCGCGACGGCGTCGAGCTCGATCGCTACGGCGCGGCCATGGCCTACTGGATCCGCACGCAGCATCCCGACGATGATTATGTCTGGGGCTCGGCGCTGCCTTCGTGGGTGCGAGTGCCGCGCGAGACGGAGTGGGGCCGGCCCGTTATGGCGCATGCCTTCGAGGCGGATCGCGACGGCCAGTTCCGTGGCGTGCCGCCGCTGTCGCCGATCCTGCGCAAGCTGAAGCAGATGACGCAGTACGATGAGGCGGAACTGAAAGCCGCCATGGTCAACGCGGTTCTCGCCGCGTTTATCACGTCACCCGGCGAGCATGGCGAGATTGCCGAGGCCCTGACCGACAGCGAGGCGGCCGCGCGCTGGGATGCACGTACGCTTGATCGCGTCCAAACCTATCGAGACATGCCGCCGAAGATCCCGGCCGGAATGGCGCACTTCCTCTATCCCGGCGACAGCGTGACGCTGACCCAGCCCGGTCACCCGAACTCAGGCTTCGAGGCGTTCTTCCGCGCGGCGTTGCGCAACGTCGCCTCGACCATAGGTCTCACCTATGAGCAGCTCACCATGGACTGGAGCCAGGTCAACTATTCCTCGGCACGCGCTGCGATCCTTGAAGTCTGGCGCGGGCTGACGGCGCGTAAGGACATGTTTGCGGCGCAGTTTATGAACCAGATCTACCGCGCCTGGCTCGAGGAAGTCTTCGACCGGCGCATCATCAAGCTGCCGGGCGTCGCCGTTTCGTTCGAGGCGGCACCTGCTGCCTGGTCGCGGGTCGATTGGATCGGTCCGGCGCGCGGCTGGGTTGACCCCGAGAAGGAAGCCAAGGCCGCCGGTCTGCGTCTCGATCTCGGCATCTCGCACCTCGAGAAGGAATGCGCAGAACAAGGCATGGACTGGAAGCAGGTCGCCCGCAAGCGTGCTCGCGAGCAGCGTTTCCTGTCGTCGCTCGGTCTGTCGTTCCCGGCAAACGCGTCCGGCAAGACAGATCAGCAGAAACCCGAAACACCGGATGAACGCGACGCACGCGAGCGTCAGGAGGCGCAGGCAGCATGACGCATTACCCGCAAATCGCAGCGCAGCTCTTCAATCGTCCGCTGCTCGCCCACCGCGGAGCGCTCGAGCAATATGCCCGTGCAATGGCCCCGAGGATCTTCGGCGGCCCCGTTTCGTTTGGCGGGGAATGGCAGGCCGGTATCGTCGGCGAGCCAATCCGTGATGTTGTCGATTGGGAGGGAAACCCAGCCTACACCGGGCCGCGCATGATCGGTGGTACCGGCGTCGCCGTGATTGAGGCTGAGGGCGCGCTGGTACCGAAAGGCAAGTGGATTGGCGCGATGTGTGATGCCACTTCCTATGAAGGCATTCACGCGCAGGTGAGCGATTGCCGGGCCAGCAAGGACGTCCGTGGCGTGATCCTCGAGGTCGATTCCTTCGGCGGTGCAGTCGCCGGCGCATTCTCCTGTGCCGATGCGATCCATGAGCTTGCGCAGGAAAAGCCGGTCCTGGCGATCCTGACCGAACATGCCTGCTCGGCGGCCTACCTGCTGGCGTCGGCCGCGACCGGCATGGTGATCCCGAAAACCGGGCTTGCCGGCTCGGTCGGCGTCATCATGCTGCACGTCGACTATTCGAAGGCGCTCGACAAGGCGGGCGTGAAGATCACGCCGATCTTCTCCGGCGCGCGGAAGAACGACTATTCGCCGTACGAAGAGCTCGGCGAGGACGTCTTCAAGAAGGCGGCGGCCGAGGCTGACACCGTCCGCGACATGTTCATCGAGGCCGTCGCACGCTACCGCAAGGGACGTATCGACGCCGACGCGTTGCGCAAGACCGAAGCCGAAACCTTCATGGGCGCCGATGCCGTGAAGATCGGGCTCGTCGACGAGGTCGGCGATCCGATCGTCGCCGCAAACACCTTCATCGCAGAGATCGGCCGCAAGGCCGCTTAACCGCCCGCAACAGCGGGCGTTCCGCCCGAGGGCTTATCCCAGCAAAGGAGAAGCGCAATGTCGCTTGCACAGATGATCCGCCGGGTAGCCGGCGGAAAACCCCGCCACATGTCCGACGATCCGCCGAAGGATGGCGAAGACGAGGACCTCGACCCGGTTGCCGAGACCGAGAAGGACGATCCGGCGGCCGAGGACGATAATCCGGAAAAGGACGCGGAAGGCGACGATCCCGTCGACGACGATGCCGGTGATCCGGACGCCGAGGAAGAAGGCGATCCGCAGGAAGGCATGTCCGACAAGGAAAAGGCCGCCTTCGCCAAGGGCCGCCGCGCCGAGCGCAAGCGCATCGGTGCCATCCTTGGTTCCCCGCGCGCCGAGGGCAACCCGTCGCTCGCTGCACACCTTGCCTTCAAGACGGCCGACAGCCCGAAGAAGGCGCTCGCAACTCTCAAGCACGGCGGAGCGCAGGCCTCGTCCGGTCGTCTCTCTGATCGCATGCAGGCTCGCGGCCCGTCGAATACCGGCCGCGGCATCAACGGCGATGTTCGCAGCGCGAACACCACCAGTTCCTGGGACGGCGCCCTGGCAAAGGCCGGCGTCAAGATGAAGGGGAAGTAACATGCCGGTGTTCAAGGATGGGCCTCGCACGGCCGAATATCTGATCTCCGAAGCCAATGGCCACCTCTCGCGCGAGACTGGCGTGCTCGCTGCCGGCATCGTCGGCGAACTGCCGGCGGGTAGCGTGCTCGGCAAGGTGACCGCAACCGGAGCGTACAAGCTCTACGATCCGGCGGCTGTCGACGGTAGCCAGAACGTCGCCCGCATTCTCTTCGAAGGCGGCGTCGCCGGCGACCTGCGCACCATGACGGCGCGCTCCAGCGAGGTGAAGGCCTCGAAACTCACCTGGTTTGCCGGTGCCACGGCTAACCAAATCGCAGCCGGCGTCGCAGCCCTCGCGGCGCTCGACATCATCGTTCGATAAAGGAGAGGCCCCGATGCCACTTTCCATGGATGCATTCAACAACCGGGCTTTCTCGATGGTCAACCTGACCGCGGCCGTCGATAAGGTCGATTTTGTGCCGGGACTGTTGGGCTCGCTCAACATCTTCGAGCCGGTTCCGGTCTACGCCCGTACGGTTGCGGTGGAACGCCGCGAAAACAAGCTGACCTTGATCTCGACCTCTCCGCTCGGCGCTGCACCGCGCGAGACCGACCGCGGCGACCGCGACATTCGCGATCTTCGTACGACGCGTCTCGCCGACAGCTTCACCATGTATGCGCACGAGGTTGAGGCGATCCGCGCCTTCGGCACGGAAACGGAGTTCGAGGCGCTCCAGGTCGAATATGCCGGCCGCATGGCGAAGGTGCGTGGCAATATGGACCTCACGCACGAATACCATCGCCTCGGCGCGCTGCAGGGGAAGTTGCTCGACGCCGATGGTGTGACGGTCATCTACGATTACTTCGCCGAATTCAACATCGCGGAACCAGCGGCCGTCAGCTTCGAACTCGACGTCGCCGGTACCGACGTTCGCACCGAATGCCAGAAGATCGTTCGGTCGATGGCGCGGGCGGCCAAGGGGTCGTTCACGCCGGCGACGCAGGTTCATGCGATTGCGGGCGACGAGTTCTATGACGATCTGATCAAGCATCAGAGCGTCAAGGAGACCTACCAGAACTGGGCGGCTGCCGAGGCCCTTCGTGAGAAGACGGCCTTCGAGAGCTTCTACTTCGGTGGCATCACCTGGCACAACTACCGCGGCACGGATGACAACGACGCCGTCGCGGTCCCTGTGGCCGAGGCGAAGTTCTTCCCGGTCGGCGCCAAGGATGTCTTCAAGAAGGCGATGTCGCCGGCGGAGTTCGGTCCGTTCGTCAACACGCGCGGTCAGGACACCTATGCCCTGAACATCGTCGACAAGGACCGGCAGGCATGGACGAAGGGCGAGCTGTACTCGTACCCGCTCTATCTCTGCACCCAGCCCGAAGTCCTGCGCAAGGCAACCCGCACCTGATGCGGATCAGGAGGCTAGGTTTGGCCGATGCCTCCTGACAACCCCCGGAGATTTCCATGAAAACGATCAAAGTTGAAATCGCCCATGAGGGTGCGCGCGCTGTCGCCGTGCCCGTTGTCGGCGGATCGCTGACGGTCTGGCCCGGCGACAAGCTCGCCGGCGTCGAGATCCTGCCGATCAGCAGGGAGCGCGAGGAGCTCTACAAGAGCAAGGGCGTGTCCTTCACGCCGAGCCGTGGTTCGTCACCGCGGAAGCAGGCGTCTGCGCCATCGGTCGACATCGCTGCGCTCGAAAAGGCACTCGCCGACGCGAAGGCTGCCTACCAGGCGGCGCATGACAAGGCGGCCTTGCCCGACGCCACCGACGCCGACCACGAAGCACTGCAGCAGGCGATCGTCGCGGTCGACGCCGCTGAAGACAACCTCGAGCAGGCGAAGAAATGAGCCGTCGCCCATCTCTGTTCGAAGGGATGGGCGCGGAATTCTCCGATGCCTTCGGCAATGTCGACGCCGTGTTCACGATCAATGGCGTCCTCAGCCCGAGGACCGTTCGGGGCATCTTCCGCGTTTGGCGCGGGGTCGATCTGGTCGACGAAGCGGATCAGCCGGTCGAGGGTACGACGCATGTGCTGTCCGTCGCAGCGACCGACGTTCCCGGCCTTGAGAGCCAGCGCGATCTCGTCGCGATCGACGGCGTGACCTATCCCATCATCAACGTGAGCGACGACGCCCGGGCCATGCTCAAGCTCTCGCTTTCAGGAGACATCTGACATGAAACAGGAACAGGACGCGCCGGCGGCCGTGAAGGTCGATCCGGCCGAAGAAATCTGCCAGGCGCTGTTCGCCACCGACGAGGGCGCGAAGAAGGAAGCGGCCCGCAAGGCCGTCGGCGGCATGATGCAGCGGCCGTGGCAGCAGTTGCCGTCTCGCTTGCGCTCGGCGATCCGCTCCGACGTCGGTCGGCTTGCCGACCAGAAGAAGACCCGCGAGCAGATCGTGGCCCTCGGTTATTCGGTCGAGATCCTCGGTCAGGCGCTTCGCGATCTTGGCAAGACGATCGTCTGACATGGGCCACCTCCGAACCCAGATCTTCGAGGCGGTGAAGGCGAGACTGGTCGCCATTCCGCGCTTCTCCGATCCCGACAAGGTCGTTCGTGGCCGCAAGGGCGCGATCAAGCAGGAAGCCTTGCCGGTGCTGACGCTCACCTGGTCGGACAGCAACGAGATTGCCAGCGTGCGGCCGAGTTCCGGACCGAACGGCGAGGATGGCTACGATCGCAGCCTGCCGCTGTCGATCGTCGTCCACCTTCGCGACGACGATCCGGAGGTGGAATTCGATGAGATCTGCGTCGAAGTAGAGAGCGCTATGGGTGCTGCCATCATGCTCGATGGTCTCGTGATCGAGGCCCTGCTCGAGTCCGAGCGGCACTATGTGAACTCGCAAACCGGCACCTCCCTTTGTGCCGGCTCCATCAACTACAGGATCGCCTACAAGACGCTTGCGGTCGATCCCCAGCAGCCAGCGCTCTAGCGCTTCCCCCACGACAAACAGAGGATTTTTGCCATGGCTCTCGGCCGTCAGCTTACCATTGCCCGCTCTGATGGTGCGGGTGCCTTCACACTAGCCTGCATCACCGAACAGCGATCCCTCGAAATCAACAACGAGGAGATCGATATCACCAAGCCGAACTGCACAGATCCCGGCCAAAAACTCACGCTGGCCCTGATGTACGGCATCCAGTCCATTCGTCTCGCGGGGCAGGGCGCCTTCGTGAGCAGCGCCGTGATGAAGGCAATTGCCGCAGATGCCATCAACCAGGTCGTGACGGAATATCAGATCAGCGTCCCCGGCGTCGGCACGTTTGAAGGCGATGCGCTTGTTTCGATCACGTTCTCCGGCGACAAGACAAACGAGCTTCAGGCTGACATCCGCGCGGCGATGACTGGCGTCATCACCTTCGTTCCGGCCGTTTGACGGAGGCGATGGTGGAACACGCTAACCCCATCCGTGGTGAGGCGCCGGTCAAGATCGGCGCCATCGACTTTCGCATCGCTGTCACATTCTCTGGTCTCGCTCGATTGTCGCAAGCGCTCGGCGCCAAGACCATCGACGAGGTTTATGCGCGGCTCCTCGGTTTCGAGCCTAAGACCGTCGCCTGCGCTGTCCGCGCACTGATCGTCGTCGATGATGCCGACCAGCTCGACACGCTTGTTGCCAAGATCCTCGACGATGGCAACATCTCGCTCGCTGACCAGGCGAACTGGCGCGAAGCGGTAGAGGCTGCGCTCGCCGGCCATATCGCGGCGGGCAAGATCCGTCGCGATGAGCAGACGGCCAATGATATCGCAGCGGATGCTCTGCTGGGAAAGCCCGTCAGCCTCTCCTGATTTCCGACCATCTCAAGACGGCGTTTCGCGTCGCCACCTCTCCGAAGCTTCTCGGCTGGTCGCCGGAAGTATTCTGGAGGTCGACAGCCGTCGAATTTGAGATGGCGCTGGAGGGGCTCTCCGGAAAGCTCGGCGGTGCTCCGTTTGTCTCTCGCGAAGAGGTTCGCCGCGCCGCGGCCGCTTATGGGGTACGGCCTTCGCTGAAGGCCAATCCCAAACATCAAATCAAGGGGCAATGAAGGGGTAATCCGCCATGTCGCGTCCTGATATTCCCGTTACGATCTCCGGAGACGCAAAGGGCTTCGAGTCCGCCCTTGCGCGGATCCGGTCTCTCACCAAGTCGTCGGCAACTGACGTCGCCGCTTCCTTCAATAGGATTAAGGGGATGATCGGCGGCGCGGCTGGTATCGCCACGAGCATCATTTCGGCGTCTACGGTTGCCGTGGTTCGGGACGCCGCCAACGCCATTGCGGCGGTCGGGGAAGAAGCCAGGCGTGCTGGCGTCGGGGTAGAGGCGTTCCAGGAACTGAAGTTTGTGGCAGAGCAGAACCGAGTTGCTGTTGATGCTCTCACGGATGGCCTCAAGGAACTTAACCTGAGGGCAGACGAATTCATCGAAACAGGTGGTGGCTCCGCGGCCGAGGCTTTCCAGCGCCTCGGCTACAGCGCTGACAAGTTGAAGGATAAGCTGAAGGACCCGTCGGCTCTCTTCACAGAGATCATCGGCAAGCTACAAGACTTCGACAAGGCGGCACAGATCCGCATCCTGGATGAGGTCTTCGGCGGTGCTGGTGGCGAACAGTTCCTTCAATTGATCAGGCTGGGCGAGGAAGGTATCCGAGACCAGATCAAGGCTGCTCATGACCTCGGCCTGGTGATGGACAAGGAGTTGGTCGCGCGGGCTGAGGATATCGATCGCAGGTTTAATCTGATCGCAACGACCGTTGGCACGAACCTAAAGGCTGCGATCGTCGATGCTGCCGGCGCCTTCATGAGCTTCACAGATTCCTTCCGCGCGTTCGAGCAGCAGCAGACCGGCAGTCTCCTTTATCGCCAGTCCATGCTGAAGCAGGCGCGCGAGAGGGCGCTGAGCATGAAAGGTACGACCGAAGATAGCTTCCTCTCGATCTTCGGTCGCGACAGCGCCTCGGAAATCTCCCGGATCGACAAGGAGATGAACCAGATCCAGAGCCTGCTGGACAAGCGGGCGGGAATAAGTGACAGCGTTGAAAAGCAGGCGTCCCCGAAGGCTGGACGTATCCAGTCCGCGCAGGACATTCTGCGCGGCGAGTTTGCACAGCAACGGATCGAAGACGCGTTTTCCAAGGCCGGATCCGGCGGTACGAAAGGCAGCGGCGGCACTCGCTCCAAGGCAACCAGCGAGGCAGCAAAGGAAAAGCGGGCGATCGACGACGTTATCCAGTCGTTGCGCGATGAGCTCGCAGTGATGGGGCTGACCGATATCGAACGCGAGCGGACGATCGCGTTGCGCGAAGCAGGGGTTACCTTCGCCTCGAAAGAGGGGCAGGAAATCTCCAAGCTGATCGACCAGAAGTATCGGCAGATGGCGGCCGAGGAAGAGTTGATCGACCAGCAGGAGCGCATGCGCGATGCGGCGCAACGCGTCGGTGACACGCTCGACGATCAGCTTACCCGCATTGTCGACGGCACCTTCGATGCGAAGGAGGCCCTGGCGGCGCTACTGACGGAACTGATCAACGTACAGACGAATGGCAAGGGGCTGTTCGGCTCATTGTTCGAAGCGTTTTCTGACGGGTTTGGCGGCGGCGGCAAGGGGCTTTTCTCCCCGAGCTTCGTCCCGAATACGACCCTCGGCAGCGTCCTCGGATACGGCGGCGCGCGGGCTGGCGGCGGCGATGTCTCGCCGGGGCGGATCTATCGCGTGAATGAGTACGAGGAGGAATTCTTCGTTCCGACGCAACACGGCCGGATTGTCCCGCCATCCAAGATGGCGGGCGGCTCGGGGATCGAGACCGGCAGTGATACGTCGATTATCCAGATCGAGTTGGGCCCGGAAATCCGAGCGCAGATCCTCGAGCAGGCGCGAAGCCAGACTTTGCGGTTGATGCAGAGCAATGAGGCGGCTCGGGCAAACGTGCGCCAGAACGGCGGGGACTACTGATGGCGGAACTGATCGCGCTTCCGAATGTGGTCTATGGGCCGTCGATTTCCTTCGACCCGATCCGTACCCGTAGCACTGCGCGCATGCTCGGCCGGCGCACCGAAACGCTGCTTCGCGGCACGCCCTTCTGGGTCGCGACCTATGCTGCGGGCAAACTGACGACGGCGGAGGCCGCGGCGTTCGACGCCTTCAACATGCTGGCCAGCGATGGCGGCGTGTTTGCGGGCTACGATCCGCACAGGCCTCGGCCGATCGCCTACCAGAGCAGCGAGCCGCTTTCCGGCGTGAAAGCGGGTGGCGGTGCATTCAACGGCGACGCGGTTCTTCAGTCGATCACGAACCCGCTGGCGATCGTCGTCAATGGGCTGCCTGCCGGCTTCCAGCTCTCGCCCGGCGACTATGTCGAGGTGCGCAAATCACCGCTGGTGCGCTCGCTGCATCGGATCATGGCGCCGGCGACGGCCAATGGCGCAGGCGTCGTCACCCTGTCGATCCGGTTCGCGCTCGACACCCAGACCTTTGCCGCCGGTAACACGGTCCATTTCGAGAAACCAGCCTGCATCATGGAGATGGACGAAGGCAGCTACAGCCTTCCGAAGTCCTGGCCAAACTACAATGTCCAGTTCACCGCTACGGAGCTGTTCTTCTCATGAGCGTGCTTTCTCCTGAGGTCGAGGCGATCGTCGAGAGCGGCGAGTTCGCGGTGCTCGACTTGATCCGCTTCGATCTGCCGGGCAAGACCGTCGGCTATCATCGCGGCGGGCGGCCGTTCACCTACAACGGTCTCACGTACCTGCCGAACCGGTTCCTCGAGGCGGGCGACATGAATAGCTCCGTCGGTGTGGCGGTGACGACGCGAACGATCGTGTTTTCGAATATTCCGGTCGCGGACCCGGATGACGCGGTCGCGCAGATCGAGCAGTACGACTATCCGAATTCGCCGGTCATCATCACCCATCTTGCCGGCGTGCCGAACACGAATGAGGTTGTCGGCATCCTCGTCTCGAACATCTACGAGATCGACCGCGTCAGCTTCAACGACGACGCGCTCGGCGCGAAGGGCGCGGGGCTTCTGACGCTGACGATCGAGTTGCAGCCGCCCGGCCGCTCGGCGCGCGGCTCGACTTTGGTCAAGCGCAGCAAGGCCGAGCAGCAGTTCGACAACGACGCCACGGATACCGGCTTCGAGTATGTCGCGACCGTCGGCACGATCCCCGAGGAATGGGGACAGGTGTCGAGATAGCCAGCAGCGCTGCGCTTGCAATCACTGCGAGCGTCGCCGATAAATTTGACAGTCGCCAGGAGACCATGATGCCATTTCAGCCCGAAATTGCGAACCTGCCGCTCGCCACCGTCCTATTCCTGGCGGCTGGTTACAGCGGATACTTCATTGCGAACACGGGCATTCGCGACCACCATAAGAGTGTCGATGTTGCGTTTTCGAGTGCGGTTTTTGGCTTCTTTGGCTTGTTTTTTCACCAATGGTTGGTCGCTCGCGGCACCAACATCTTTGTGTCGGCGCTGCTGCCGTATGTCGCGACATGCGTCATCGGGATCCTCTGGCGGTTGTTCGGCCGTAACCTGCTTAAGATCGTGCTCAGGGGCATGCACGTAAGTTACGCCGATGAACTCCCTAGCGCGTGGGTCTCGATGTTCAACGTTACGGGCGTCAATGGGACCCAGTTGGCTGTCCAATTAAAGAGCGGGACCTGGCTTGAATGCGATGATCTGCATCGCTTTTCCAGCGCGCCGAACGGTCCATGTGTTTTGGGCACCAATGGCGACGTTCTAATGTACGTGACCCACTTTCGCCCGCCAGGCGAGGACAGACGCGAAAACGCGTCTGTCAGCTTTGATGCGTGGGGAGATGAAATAACCTTCATTCCCAGCTCTGAGATCGCGCGAATTGACTTTCGGCGAAAGAAAATCACTTCCCCGGCGGCTTAGGAGCCGGGTTTTCGTTCGTCGTCGGAGTGTAGTTACCGCCAACGTCCGGGTTCTTAATATCGGTCGTTCGAGGGGTGTAGCTTTTCTCTTCAATACGCTTTTCGGTCATGTGCCGATCTCCTGGCGAGTTCACAAACTGTTCGCCTTGCAACACAGCCGTTGATCTCTCTGTTGCTGGCACTGGCAATGGACCAGACAGGCAACTGAAAGTCGAGTCTTCACAATGGATCGCTTCCGCATCGGATCGGCCACGCTCGAGCGTGAGCTGTCGACACCCTATGCCTATGGCCCGGCCGATTGCTTCCACCTCGGCTGCGCCATGGCGGACGCGCTGCATGGCACCTCGCTCGTTGAGAAGTACCGAGGCGCCTACAAGACGCTGAGGGGCGCACACATCGCGCTCCGCCGGCGCGGGTTTTCGAGCCTCGTCGACTTCTGGTCGGCGGAGCTGGACCAAGATCCGGATGGCGCCGCCTCGGCCCGCTATTTCGACCTGGTCATCCTGCGCCTTGCCGATGGCGCCGAGCATGTCGGTGTCTGCATCGGCAACCGCTTCACCACCAAAACCGAGAGGGGCCGTAGCGACCACGGCCTTTCCGACGTCGTCGCGACTTTCCATCTCGGATAATCCCTTCCATGGCAATTTTCTCGTTGATCACGACGGGGCTCGGCGCCCTGTTCGGCTCGACCGTTATCGGCAATCTTGTGGGTGGAGCGCTGGCATTCGGCGCGAAACTCGGCCTCGCTAAGCTCGGCCAAACGCAGCAGAAGAAGCAGAAGTTCACGGCCGTTCAAGGCGAGGTGCAGCTTGGCGGCGACGTGCCGGTCGACACTCTGCTCGGTATCGGCAAGACGCGCGGCCAGCGGCTCTACTATGCCAAGTGGGGCAAGGGCAACAAGATGAACGCCGACGTCTTCGCGCTCGCCAACGGCTGGTGCGACGGCCTCGAGCCGTACATTTACATGTACGGCCAGAAATACAATCTCGTGCCGAAGGCCGTCGCCGGCGGCGAAACTGCGCGTTACAGCGTCGAAGGCTTCATCGACGGCGATGGCAACAGCTCGATCGACATCCGCTTCTATGACGGTCGGCCCGACCAGGTGCACGATGCAGAGCTTGTCGCCGCGACCGCGGCGCTCGGCAATGCCTGGAAGGCGACGAGCCGACTGCGCGGTATCTGCTACGTCGTCGTCTACCGCTACTATCACCTGCAGTTCTTCCGCGACGCGGGCCGCGGCCGCCCGGAAATCGAGTGGATGCTGCGTGGCCTGCGCGAGTACGATCCGACGAAAGATTCGACGGTCGCCGGCGGCAATGGCCCGCAGCGGCTGAACGACCCGTCGACCCACGCGCATACGCTGAACCCGGCGGTCCACCGTCTCAACTACCAGCTCGGGCTGAAAGGCTTGCTCTCTGGTCGGACGCTGATCGGCGAAGGCAAGACGCTCGGCCAGATCGACCTCTCGTCCTACTTCGTCGCGATCAACTATTGCCGGACGCTGCGCAAGGGCAAGCCGATCTATCAGTGCTCTCTCTGGGTCAATTCGGACACCGATCATACCGAGGCGCTTTCGGCCTTTGACGACGCGATGGCGGGTTATGGCTTGAACCGCCGCGGGCTCTCCGGCGTTGTCGTCGGTGCGCCGCAGATCCCGGTGCTGACGATCACGGATGCCGACATTCCGAGCGATCGGCCAAAGCCGCGCCAGCCGCGCAAGTCGGCCTTCGATCTCTTCAACCATCTCTCTGGGCAGTTCACCTCGCCCGATTCGATGTGGAACCCGGAGAGCCTGAAGCCAATCGTCGTCAACGCCGACGTCGCCGCCGACAAGCGCGCGCGTCAGACCTCGATCGATTTCCTGCAGGTGCACGATGCTGACATCGCGCAATACCTGCTGAACGTCCGTTACCGCCAGAACCGCAAGGGCGGTACCGTGACGTTGCCAGTCAGCCGGCGCGTCGGCCTGAAGGTCATGGAAGGTGAATGGGTCACTTACCAGGGCAAGGACTGGATGGTCTCGGAGTGGCGTTGCGACGCGGATCTTCGCTTCACCTTTGTGCTCACCGAGACCGGCGCCGACATCTACGACGATGGCGACATCGCGCCCGGACCGATCATTGTGCCGCCCGTTCCGCCGATCAATCCGTCGCAGCTCTTCACGGTGCAGAACTTCGACGTGCATGCCGGGATGATCCAAGGAGGCAACGGCTTCGACGTTCCGGCGCTCGAATTCGTCTGGGATCCTCCGGATGATCCGACCATCACCGACGTGCTTTTCGTTTATCGCGCTGACGGCACTGCAGAAGAGTTCACTGACCAGTGCGCCGAGCCGGAGGGCGGGCGGTACCGGACCACGAAGAATATCCTGTCTGAGAAGGCCTATGTCGCGCGGGCTACGATCAAGACGAACCCAGACCGGCTGCGCACCTTTACGGCCTGGCGGACAACGGCGACGGCCACCGGGTCACTCACCCTGCAGGTGGGGCTCGGCCAGACACGCGACGACATCAAGGACCGCTTCGAAGAGCTTCAGGGCGAGTTCGATGGGGTTTGGCAACGGCTCGAGGAGTTGACGACGGCTTTCTCGCTCGACGGCGCGGTTGGCGAAGTGAAGCGGCAGGAGCTGAAGGCGGCGGTCGGGGATGCGTTTGCACAGATCGTCACGGAACAACGCGTCCGGGTCTCGCAGGATGACGCGCTCGCTCAGCAGATCACCGGCCTGACGGCGACCGTCGGCAGCAACCTGGCGCGATTGATCACTGAAGAGACAGCGCGCGCAAACGGGGACAGTGCTCTTTCGTCCAGCATCACGGGTGTTAGCGCTGACCTGAATGGCCGATTTGCAGGCGGCCTGGTGAAGTTCGAGGCGGCCGCCGATCAGTCGGGGGTAACTTCCCGGTTCTCGGTAATGTTGCGCGCTACGCTGAACGACACGTTCAAGGACAGCGGCTTCTACATCGAGATCTACACCGAAGGCGGCGTTCTGAAATCCCGCTTTGCGGTGAAGGCCGATCAGTTCGTTGTCTGGAATGGCGGCAGCAATGCCTTCCTGCCTATCGTCATCGAGAACGGCGAATTGAAGCTCAACATCGCCAACATCGGCTTGATCCGAGCTGGCCGCATGCTGTCCCCCGACGGCAAGACCGATTTCAACCTCAATCTCGGTACTCTGGAGTTTTACAGCTGATGGTCCGAACCATGATCGGCATCGATGCTACAGGTGCCGCCTGCATCAAAATCATGAAGAATAGCGCAGACGATCCGCGCACGACGCCGGATAGTGAGCGGTGGAAGTTCCTCTACAACAGCAAGCTCGGCATTCAGGCGAGCTTGTGTGACATCTGGGTCGTGAACACCTTCCAGGCCGGCAACGGCGTCACCTACTATCCGGCTGGCGCCAATGCCGCGACCTTCACTTACATGTCTCTGACCGTTGCGCAGGGAACGCTCTGGGGCTTTCGCAACGCGGCATTCCCGACGCTTCGGTACAACGTTCCCCTGTTCGACGTGAAAGCGAAAAAGGGCGGCGGAAGCAATCGTTACAATCAACAGATGGTCGCCTGGACCGACAGCGGCGAATATTACCACGGTCAGGGCGGTTTCTACGCCGTTGGGAATTACGCCCAAATGGGATGGGCGGAAAACATGGTTCTCAACAACAATCTCGGGAACTTCGCCTACGGCATGCCCATCATTGTCACGCCGAATGACGGAATTGATGCTTTCAACAAATTCCGATCGCGCGACAAGCGTTTGAACGTTTGGAACTTGCCGGGGAACAACGTCGCCCCGGATGACGCTCCGGTGTTGGCGCCGAATGGGACCAAGACCATCAAGATATCATCGACCGCGTTGAAAATCGCCAAGCCGGGTTACAACGTCGATACTGCCACCGTTCAGCAAATGGCCTTTGATGCCTCAAAGATGCCGGTGAAGGTCATTGCTGCGGCTGACATCGCGCTTCCTGCCGGGGTGAGCTACTACCAGACCGGCATCCCATTGCCCGACACCGTCGCGCTTGACGTTCATTTCTACGACAGCGCGACGATCATGTACCCGTCAAACCCGCAAGTGCTCGATTTCGGCGCAGAGTACTGGTTCGACGGGAGCCTGATCGGCTTTGAAGCCTCGAAGGCAATGCGGGCGCGTTTCATGCTCTACATGGAGGATGTTAGCGGCCCAACAGGAGGATCCAACAAGGTACTTCGGCAGTTCGAGGATGGCGGGCGTGTGGTGCAGTTCCTTCGCCCCGGTTCGGCAGATCCGCCGGGCTGGGCAGATATCGTTATCGATACCCGCTGGCCGCAGGTGCAGATCCTAAAGGAAGGCTATTTCACCTTCGGCGCTGGCAACGGCGTCATCACCGACATTCCCTTTGACGGGACAGGTATGTTCCCGATGGTGAAGTACCTCACGCACCACGGAGCCGGCAACGGTGCGAGCCTCGGGCAGAACAATCTTCCCATGTCGTGGAGTGCTATGTGGCGCCTGCCGTTCGTGAAGCGGCTGAAATATCCCTACAACGGCCAAGCTCATGCTGGGGAAAGCACCTATTGCGAACTGACGGCTAACAACGCTCGGTTCTACACCTTCGCCGGCAACGTCGGCGATTATTACAATCGCGGCGACAGCCCCGGAACCTGGCAAACGTCTGGCGCCTACGCGCCTGGCGGTATCCGCTACTACATCTTCGGCATTCCAGCTTAGGAAGCTCCCAACATGACCACTCCTTACACGACAGGGTCGATCACCCTGACGAACGGCAGCGCCGTGGTGACCGGCGTCGGTACGGCCTGGCAGACGGCACTGATAGCCGGCGGCACGATTTACGCCGAGGCGGACGGCAACCCACTGCCGATCCTCACGGTCGACAGCAACACTCAGATTACGGCGGCGATCAAATGGAAGGGCGCTACCGGCACCTATCCCTATGCGATCATGCGCGACACAGCCTACGGTCAGCAGACGGTCGCCAATGCAAACGCGCTCGCGACCTATCTGCAGCGCCTCGACAATGCCTCGCTGGCGGCGCTGGCATCGATCGCGGCGACGCTCGGCGCCGGCAAGGTACCGCGCGGACTGAGCGCGAACACCATGGAATGGTTCACGGTCACGGATTTCATCAAGACGCTGCTCGACGATGCTGACGCCGGAACCGCGCGCGGAACATTGGGCGCCCAAGCGGCATTGGGTTTTACGCCTGTTCAGCAAGGCGGAGGCTCTGGGCAGGGGGGAAACAAGGTCTACGTCGGTTGGGACCCATCTAAGGGCCTAACGGCGCAAGTGGATACCTCCGTGCTCGGAAAACTCTGGTACGACGGCCTCGTTACCGGTGGTCTCGGCTGGCTGAAGTTCCCGAACGGCATGATCATCCAAAGTGGGACCGTGGTCGTGACGGCCGATGGCAATGGATTTGCGGACATAAACCTGCCGGTATCCTTCGCTTCAGCCAGCAACTATGTGCCCGTAGCCTGGAACGGGGACGGCAACATCAACGTTGTCGTCAGCCATTACAGAAACGCGTCGAGGCCGACTGCCGGTCTCTTCTCTGTCTTGGTCAAGAACACCACGGATGGCTTGCCTCGATCAGGCGCCGTTCGTGTCGACTTCATCGCCTGGGGGTACTGAGCCGATGCGATACTACATGACGATTGACGAAAATGGGTTCCCGACCGGGTTCTATGTGGACGTGGTTCACGGTGCACGTATGCGTCCCGTGCTCCAGTCTGTCGACGTTGTTGAGACAAGCGACGGTGGCGAGCAGGTCAAGATCGGAGAATCGATCGAGCAAATCGGAGAGGAGCCCAACCCCGATTGCCTTATTCCCGCGGACGCGATCGAGATCACGGACGAGCAGCGCTGCGAATTTCTCCATAACCAAGGCCTTCGGCGGTGGATACATGGCATCGTCGCGCCCTACGAGCCGCCGTCGCCGCCCATCACACAGGCAGATTACTCCGCCGCCATTCAAGCCCACCTCGACGCCACCGCGCGCGAGCGGCAGTACGACAGCATTCATACTGCCATTGGCTACCGCGATGATCCGAACCCGGCCTTTGCGGCAGAGGCGCTTGCGCTATTCAATTGGCGATCGGCCGTGTGGACCTTCTCCTCGGCCGAGCTGGCGAAGGTTATGGCCGGCGAGCGAGCGCAGCCGACCGTCGCTGAGTTCGTCGCCGAGCTTGAAGCTGCCTGCCCGTTCACGTGGCCGATGGAACGAGCGGCGATGCTTGGAGGGCAATTGCTGTCTGAATAGCGGCACGCGGTCGATGGGCTCTAAAGCAGCAGCCAACTGAAAAGAGCCACCAGCACACCCCCGCCGATCGTCATCGTCCAGTTGTTGTTCATTATCTGGAATAATTGGCTGGCAGTGCCTGGGCCGTCGGTGATGAATTGCGATGTTACGTCGTCGCCGTCGTGCTCTATATCGGTATCTCGATACCCTACTCCGATGGACATGATGACGAATGTGCCAGACTCTCGATTCATCTTGTCGATCGCCTTGCGGCTCGTCTCCTGCATTTCTTCAAGGACGTCATCTTTAGGTTGAGCTGTTTCGATAATCTTGATGCTGGCCAAATCGGCCACATCGATTATGGCGTTCTCGACAAAAAGCTTTCCGCCCCGCCGGTAAGGCTTCAGAAACTTAGTCCGAAGTTCGCCCTCGGATAGATCTCCGAACAAGAACACTGGCTTCTTCTTGTCGTCCTTTGTTCGTACGACCACGTGGAAATATTTGCGGCTCATTCGTGCTCAACCCCTAAAACGGGGCAAATGAAGCAGGCTCAATAGCCCCTGTCGAGTCGCTGTTCAAAACACGGACAGATTACATTTTGCCCTCAGATCGCTCGCGTGACCACCTGGGCCGCGACCGATACCAGCAAGGCCGCCAGTGCGACGGCCGTTCCTAATCGCACGATCTTCATCCGGCGCCCGCGAGCGCCATCCCAATCATAGCCCATCATGCTCCCCCCTGCAGGCATCATGCCGCGCCGGATGGTGGCCTGTTTTCCTAAACGAAGAGGTAAACCCGATGAATAGAACCACGTTCCTCGCCTATGCGAGGCGCGCGCCTTTTGGCGGCCGCCTGACGCAATCCCAGATCGACGGCATGAATGCCATCCTTGACGAGTGGGATCGGCGCCAGTCGACCGGCAAGGTGATCGACAATCGGCATCTCGCCTACATGCTGGCGACTGTCTTTCACGAGACCGGCGGCACGATGCAGCCGGTGACCGAGAACCTCAGCTACTCGGCTGAGCGCCTCACTGAGGTCTGGCCGTCCCGGTTCCCGACGCTCGCCAGCGCCAAGCCGTTCGCCCGGAACCCGCGCAAGCTCGCAAACAAGGTCTATGGCGACCGGATGGGGAACGCCGGCGCAGATGATGGCTGGCGCTATCGCGGCCGAGGCCTGGCTCAGATCACCGGCAAATCGAACTATTCGAAGTTCGGCATTGTCGACGCTCCGGAGAAGGCTGGCGAGATGGCGACTGCTGTCCGGATCCTCTTCGACGGCACGATCGCAGGCACCTTCACCGGCAAAAAGCTCGCCGACTATTTCAACCAGGTGGCCAATGATCCGGTCGGCGCGCGCGCGATCATCAATGGGACCGACAAGGCGAAGCTGATCGCCGGCTATTACCGGAACTTCCTCGACGCGCTCGAGGCGTCGAGGACGCCGGCCGAACTGCCGGACGTGAAGCCGGAAGCCGCGAAGGCCGACGACGTGCCGGCCGGGAAGAGCGGAACGGCGGTGACCACGGTCGGTGGCTTGTTCGGCGGCGCCGGCCTTTCGGCGGTTCTCGGCGTCAATAATCCCTACGCCGCCGGCATTGCCGCACTGCTGATCGTTATCGGCTCGATCGCAGCCTTTATGTTCTTCACCGGCCGCTGGTCGGTGAACCGCGCGCCGGCCCGCTGACATGTGGCCGCGCATCATCATCGGCGGGCTCGTGCTCGCCGGTCTCATCTGGCTTGTTGTCGAGATCCGCGAGGACGGCGCGCAGTCCGTCACCACCAAGATTGAAAGGCAGAACAATGAAGCGGCGAGCCGCGCTCATTCGAAGCGCATTGATTACGATTCCTGCCTTGATGCTGGCGGGCTGTGGAACTTCGGCGCCGGCGAGTGTGACGGCTCTTAGAAGCATCGTCGGGACAGACCTGATCGGCGCGCGAGGGGCGACGCCGGAAGATCAGCGAAAGATAGACCGGACCGCCGTCGGTATCTGCGCCGCGGCGATCTGGACGAAGGCGGAATGCAAGCGACACGGGGAAAATCGCTGACATGCAGGAAAAGTACACGTCACTTATCGAGTTGCTCAACGCCTGGTTCGGCGGCGCGGCGACCACCCTCATCGCAGTCTTCGCCGGCCGCCTCATGTGGCACACAAACGAGGTGCGAAAGATGCGACGGAAGTTTTTTGGCAAAGAACTGCTCTGGGAAATGCCGATCGCGGTCGGCATGGCCTTTATAGGTGAAGGCTTGGCGACCTGGCTTGCTCTGGGTCAACCGATGGCGACGGGCATGATCGCCGCGCTCGCCTACCTCGGGCCGCGTGGCTCCGAGGTGCTGTTCATGCGGTGGTTTGGGGCGAAGGTGGAGAAGGGTTAGCTCTTCATCCGCTCCTCAGCCTATTTGATCCAAATTGACAGATCGGCCGCGAGTTCCGCGCTTTTTGTTAGGTGGGCATGGGCAAGGGCGATGCCGACAGGTGTCAGGCGGGCGTTGCGAAGTGAGGTCTCGTTATAAAGCTTCGCAGCGTCCCTCAGGCATGGCTCGTAAGCCTCAAGCTTCGCCAGCAATTCCTCATCGCTGGGCTGATTGGCTTTGGCCTTTTCGAGGTACGAACTTGTCAAATTAGGCACTATTCCCAACTGGTTTTGGATTAAATTCAGTGCGTATTCACTCCCGGGCGTAAAGACCTTGTAGCTGGTATCAGAAGGGCTACTGAATGGAGATTCCTGAACAAGGTTGTTAAGCCCAAGATGCGCGCCAGGTGCGACAAGGACCTGCATATCGGGTTCGGCTACTCCTTTTGTTGCGATGCCGGGATAAGAGTGCTTCACAATCTCCATTGCGCTCGGCCGCACTATTATCCCGCCGATGCCTCCTATGATGCAGCCGTGTGTCTCGAGATAGGTGAAAGCAGTTTCGTCGCGAGGTACATGCGGGATCAACGGTCCAAGAAATCTGGCGAGATGTCTCGCAATACCTTCGAGGTTGGCAACACCGACATTCACGACGCGTTGAAAAATGAACGCGAACGACAGTAGGCTAAATTCTTCTAGAGTGAGCGATGCAGCTTTCACGATCGCATCATTCAGTGTCAGCGTTAGTCTGTTCCGTCGTTCCTGTTTCGAGCGCTGAACGACAAGATCGATGAGCACGGAATGGAGCTCTGAGGCATCACTGCGGGCGTAAGCCGTTTGTGCTTGCAACAATGCGTGTTGAAAATCTGGGTCTGCAAAGGCCTTCGCACCTTGGGGTGCGTCGGTGGCAATCTTCTCTAGGACTGTCGACTTGAACTCGTCGAGGCGCTCATCAATGAGATCCTTCGCGGTCGCGCTGAAGGTTTGAACCTGTCGAGAGATCGCATCCATTATTTCGATCATCTGTCCAGGCGAAATGCCCTGGTTGTAGATGGCGTCCCGCTGAGCTTGAATTGCAACTGAGCCTGTTGCGGCTTTCTGGACCTGCTTGTCATTCATGACGGATTTTTGTGTCCCGGCCAGATTGGATCGAAAACGAGTCTTTTCCGCTCTTCTGTACCTGCCTATGCGACCTAACCGATTTGGCGGCCATAAAGGTTGCTACGAGGCCGATTACAACTGCCAGTCCCCACATTACTAGATCCATTGCATCCATTTCAGATCGTCCCTTCGATTTGCCGAGCGCGTGGCACAAAGAAAGAACCCCGCCGAGGCGGGGTTCTGAAAACATTATGCAGCCTTCAGTGTGTATGACGGGTGGTCCCCGCCGTTGTCATTTGCGTACTGAATGTTGATCGGCTGCGTCTGCACGGTTGGAATACTACGCCTCGAAAGCTCATCGATCCCCTGCTGAGCGTCGAGCTCCAGCTTCTCGATGGCCATCCGGCGTATGATAGCCTCGGCTGCGCTGTCGATGTCGTACTCTCCGCGCTCCCATCGTCCGATGGATTGCTTGTCGTGGTGCACGACAGCAGCGAGCTCGGCCTGTGTGAAGCCCATCTCAGTGCGGAGGAATCGCAGTTCCTCTCCACTCATGCCGTGCTTGTGCGTGACAATGCCAAGCGCAATAACGCGATGAAGCTCATTAACGGCCGGAATCGTGATGATCTCATCGCCAGCGTCATCAAACACGAATTCCAGACCGTCAATCATGACGTTCTGAAGCCCGCACTCGGTGTAATGATAGCTATTCATCGTTCTCTCCAATTATGGTGCCGGATCTCGTGTCCGGCTCATCTGCCCACATGACAGTGGCGATCTTCAAAAAACAGGCATTCTTGTCCGGAATAACGATCACTCGAACTGATCTGTTACCGCCGTTAGGGCTTCGACATTCGATCGCATATTTCAAAAACCCGGGCCTTGTTGACGGCGACGGCTCTGCGTGGACAAAACCGTTTTTCAGCACGTACAACACGTCTGAAATTATCAAGCCGCGCTCAACAATTCTCTCGCGTGCATGCTTCGTATAGGAAATTGTCAGTTTCAGAGACCGCGCAATTGCTCTGATTTCATCTGCTGCCTTGCTTGCGGGCCACTCGCTGTCACTAGCCAATTTTCTACACCATATTACCGTCTTCGTCGTTGATGTATATCATGGTGATACCTTTGTGTAGGCCTTGCGAGTGAATTTTTGGTAACTTTTGCGTTTTCTCGGTAAACGTCGATTACAATTGTCAACGGCTTATTAGCGTCGTCCCGTGGAAATGTCGCAGATTAGATCGCATTTCGTCGCCTGTTCCGCATTGAGTTCGTTCGCGTAGGTTTCTAGTTGCTTGCTGAGTTTCGCGTGCCGGCCCGGTGCTTTTGCGAACAAAGCGCGGGTGAGACGTTTTCGCCAATTCGTGCGTTAATGCGGAATGGTCAAAACACTGAGGAAGAAACCCCCTCCTGCGCCGCCGGCACATCCGATGCCGCGCCGTGTGCCGCCCTGTGTTGCAACGCTCGATGATAGGCCACCGAAGGGGCCGGGTTGGGCCCTGGAGGTGAAGTGGGACGGATACCGTCTCTCCGTGCATGTTGAACCTGGTGAGGTGCGGGCAATTACTCGCGGCGGGTATGACTGGACGCGGCGGTTCGGGGCGATCGTCGCCGAGGCGCGCCAGCTCGGGCACGCAACAATGATCCTCGACGGCGAGGCGGTGGTGCTCGACGAGCATGGACGGTCTGATTTCGGCCTGTTGCAGCGGGCGCTCGGCAAGCGGCCGAGCCTGCACGATGCCGGCGAGATCCTCTTTATGGCATTCGATCTGCTCTATCTCGACGGCCGGGATCTGCACGATCTGCCGCAAAGCGACCGCCGGCGGCTCCTGGAGCCGATCGTCGCAGGCCGGACTGGCGCGATACGGCTCTCGGAAGAGGTGGACGCGGATGCCGATGACTTTTTCCGCGTCGCTTGCGAGCTTGGCCTCGAAGGTATCATCGCCAAGCGGCGCGACAAACCCTATCGCTCTGGACGGCGACCGGAATGGCGGAAGATCAAATGTGTACGTCGCGATACGTTTGCCATCGTCGGCTACGAGCCATCGACCGTGCCCGGCGCGATCGGGCGGCTGCTGTTGGCGGCAAGGAAAGGCGATGGTCTCGTATATGTCGGCGGCTGCGGCACGGGTTGGAGCTATCAGGAATCGGTGAAGCTGCGCGAACTGCTCAACGCGATCCCGGCCGACCGGCCAGCAGTGGCGCTGAAGCGAAAAGGCGCGATCTTCGCGCGGCCGCTTTTGGTCGCCGACGTCGAGTATCGCGCTTGGACGCAAGACGGAAAGCTTCGGCACCCGTCGTTCAAGGGCGTGCGCGAGATGGAGGGCGAATTCGAGGTCTACGAGATCTCTGATCTACTCGTCGACAACTCTTAGCGACTGGCGGCGACGCTCAGCGTCTTCGCGCGCCCACTGAGCTTTGCGAGCCTTCGTTTCCTTTTCGTGCGCCAAGAGGCTGTCGCGGAGCGCCGGCGTCATCCTGGGCCACGTCGCATCGAGAACGGCTTCGTAGCAGCGCTCGCAAGCAGCAGCAGCCTGCCTCGGCGTCTCGGCCGCGCCGTTCAATGTAACGGCAACTGCCGGGTCATTGATGCCATGTTGGAAGTTCATGAACCAAAGCCAGTAACTGCCGGTGACCGATTTCTGAATTCGACCCATACGGCGGTCGCCGTCGTCGCCGTGAAACAGTGTTTCGGGATCGCCGGGAAGGCGGCGCCAGCGGTATTTGAGCTTGATTTCTTCCGGCATGTCACACGTCCAAGAACTTCTCGTTCTCTAAATGTTCCTGTTCCGGGAAAGAGTCAAGATCGACCGATTTGTGCGTCGCCATGCGCCAACCGTGCGCCACCGAATTCCCGCTAACATCAGGAAATGCCGGAAAACGTGGGTAATGCTGGTAAATGAGTGGCGCACACTTTAGTGCGGAACCCTATATCTATGTGATTGAAATCATTGGTGATCCCGGCGCGATTCGAACGCGCGACCCCCAGATTAGGAATCTGGTGCTCTATCCTGCTGAGCTACGGGACCACTTGGATAGCACCCATACAAAAGCGCAGCCTCTTCGCCAAGTGTTTTTGCGTGGATGCGGGCCGGAAATGCTTGCGAGGCGCGTCGGGGGTAGCGCCCTGAGCGGCTGGCACATGGGGCGCCCACCTTCGATTTAAATCGATTGCAAAACGGGCTGGTCTTTCAGGTCTTTCGAATGCTAAGCAAGGCGGGCGCCCGCTTGAGGAGGCTGGCGCTCACCCTCAGACCTTCATCAGAGACCTGATCCACATATGTTCATCGGAATAGATTGGGGCGGCACGAAAATGGAAGTCATCGCGCTCGGCCGCGATGGCGAAACGCGCGCCCGTCATCGTGTCGCGACCCCGACCAGCGGCTATGACGACTGCATCCGCGCCGTTGTCGACCTTGTAACTGCCGCCGAACAGACGGCGGGGGAAAAGGGCTCGATCGGCATCGGCATTCCCGGCAGCCCCAACCCGCGCACCGGTATCGTGCGCAATTCCAATGCGGTGCTGATCAACGGCAAGCCGCTCGGACGCGACCTCGAAGCGGCGCTCGGCCGCCCGGTCCGGCTCGCCAACGACGCCAATTGCCTGGCGGTTTCGGAAGCTGTCGACGGTGCCGGCAAAGACGCCCATGTGGTCTTCGGCGTCATCGTCGGCACCGGCCATGGCGGCGGGCTTGCGATCGACAAGAAGGTCCATGCCGGCTACCAGGGCGTCGCCGCCGAGATCGGTCACTATCCGCTGCCCTGGATGACGAAGGAAGAGTATCCCGGCCACAAGTGCTGGTGCGGCAAGCACGGCTGCCTCGACATGTATGCCTGCGGTACCGGGGTCGAGCTCGATTACCGGTTGACCACGGGCGTCGAGCGCCGCGGGCGCGACATCATCGAAGCGAAGCGGGCGGGCGATCCGGTGGCGACCGGCGTCTACGAGCGCTTCGTCGACCGGCTGGCGCGCAGCCTGGCGCTGCTCACCAACATCGTCGACCCGGATGTCTACGTGCTTGGCGGCGGCATGTCGAATGTCGACGAAATCTATGACGACGTTCCGCCGCGGGTGGTCAACTATCTCTTCGGCGACACGTTCGAAACCCCCATCCGCAAGGCCCTGCATGGCGACAGCTCCGGCGTGCGCGGTGCGGCCTGGCTCTGGAAGGAATAACCCCATGAACATCGACAAGGATCTGGCCCGCATCGCGCGGCAGGAACAGGAATTGCAGTTCGAGCGCTTCGATCTCGATACCGCCTGGGAGCTCGGAGCGCTGCTGCGCAAGATGGCGGTCGAGCGCAAGCTCGGCGTCGTCATCGATATCACGCTGTTTTCGATGCAGGTGTTCTATACGGCGCTCGAGGGTGCAACGCCGGACAATCCGAATTGGGTGCGCCGCAAGCGCAACACCGTTTTCCGTCTGTTCAAGAGCAGCTACGCCACCGGTCGCGAACTCGCCAAGGCGCAGACGAACCTGCAGGCCAAGCTCGGGCTTGCCGATGCCGACTATGCCGCGCATGGCGGCAGCTTCCCGATCGTCGTCAAGGGTACCGGTTGCATCGGTGCGGTCACGGTTTCCGGCCTGCCGCAGCGCGAGGACCACAACATGGTTGTCGAAGCGCTCTCGTCCTTGCTTGGCAAGGACCATGACGCCTTGAAGCTCGAGGGCTGAGCGTTGGCAGACGATATCTTTTCGCAATCGCGCGTCCTGTCCGCGTGGCTGGCCGAGAGGGCCCTGCCGCTCTGGCGCGACAAGGGCGTCGATCATTCAGGCGGTTTCGTCGAGACGATCGACATGGCCGGAGAGCCGACCCACGCCAATCGGCGCTCGCGGGTGCAGCCTCGGCAGGTCTATTGCTTCGCCGAGGCGGGACGCCGTGGCTGGACGGGGGACTGGCGAGGAGCCGCCGAAGGCGGGCTTGCTTACTTCGATCGCGTCTTCAAGCAGTCGAGCGGCTTTTATGGCGGGCTTGCCGATGCCGACGGCCATCTGCTTGACGGCTCTTTCGATCTTTACAATCAGGCTTTTGCGCTTCTGGCCTTCGCCTATCTCGCCGAGGTCGTGCCCGCACGCAAGGCTGAGATGATTGAGCGCAGCAATGCCCTTCGGTCCCGGATCGAGGCGCATGTCAAACATCCGGCCGCCGGTTTCGAGGAGGACAATCCTCCGCGCCTGCCGCTCTGTTCCAACCCGCATATGCACCTGTTCGAGGCTTGCCTTGCCAGCGAAGCGGTGGAGGGATTCGATCGGGTGGCCTGGGCCAATCTTGCCGACGAGATTGCGGATCTGGCGATGGATCATTTTATAGATCCCGAGAGCGGCGTGCTGCGCGAGTTCTTCGACCACGACTGGGCACCGTTTGCGGGTGACAAGGGCCGGATCGTCGAGCCCGGCCATCTGTTCGAGTGGGCCTGGCTGCTGTTGCGCTGGGCCGAACGCCGCGGCTGTGCCGAGGCGATCGTCAAGGCGAGACGGCTTTTCGATCTCGGCGAGGCGCACGGGATCTGCCCCAACCGCAACGTTGCGATCATGACGCTGCTCGATGATCTGTCGGTCGCCGATCCGATCGCCCGGCTTTGGCCGCAGACCGAATGGCTGAAGGCATCGGTCCGTTTTGCCGCGCTCTCCAATGGCACTGAGCGTGAGCGCTATCTTGCCTCCGCAACGCGGGCCGCGGCAGCACTTCAGACATTCCTCGATACGCCCGTTGCAGGCCTCTGGCGCGACAAACAGCAGGCCGATGGCAGCTTCGTCGACGAGCCGGCGCCTGCGAGCAGCTTCTATCATATCCTCTGCGCCATCTATGAGACCGAGGATTGCCTGGCCCGGCTCTGATCCCCCAACAGGAGCAGGTCTTTCCGTCATGGCCCGTCGCGATCGCGGCGGGCCATTTTTCTTTGTCCGGAGGACGAAATGTGATTGGTGGATATGTTGACATAAAGATATCTTTATGTGATTGACTCGCTTATTGTTTGTCGTTTTCAGAACGGGAGATTTCCCATGTCCGCCATCGGCGCCCTTTTCGGTGACATTTCCTCCAAGCCGGATGGCTCCGAGATCATGCGAGCGCTGCGCAAAGCGGCGAGCGAACGCATCCTGATCATGGATGGCGCGATGGGCACGGAGATCCAGCAACTCGGCTTCATCGAGCAGCATTTCCGCGGCGACCGGTTCGGCGGCTGCGCCTGTCACCAGCAGGGCAACAACGATCTTCTGACGCTGACGCAGCCGAAGGCGATCGAGGACATCCACTACGCCTATGCGATCGCCGGCGCCGACATTCTCGAGACCAATACCTTCTCCTCGACGCGTATCGCCCAGGCCGACTACGGCATGGAGGACATGGTCTATGAACTCAACCGCGACGGCGCGCGGCTGGCGAAACGAGCGGCGAAACGCGCCGAGGCCGAGGACGGCCGTCGCCGCTTCGTCGCCGGTGCGCTCGGGCCGACCAACCGCACGGCGTCGATCTCGCCCGATGTCAACAATCCCGGCTACCGCGCCGTCACCTTCGATGATCTGAGGATCGCCTATGCCGAACAGATCCGCGGCCTGATCGACGGCGGCGCCGACATCATCCTGATCGAGACGATCTTCGACACGCTGAACGCCAAGGCGGCGATCTTCGCCACCAAGGAAGTCTTTGCCGAAAAGGGCATCGAGCTGCCTGTCATGATCTCGGGCACGATCACCGATCTTTCGGGCCGCACGCTGTCCGGCCAGACGCCGACCGCCTTCTGGCATTCCGTGCGCCATGCCGACCCCTTCACCATCGGGCTCAACTGCGCGCTCGGCGCCAATGCCATGCGCGCCCATATCGACGAGCTCTCAAGCGTTGCCGACACCTTCGTCTGCGCCTATCCGAATGCCGGCCTGCCGAACGAGTTCGGCCAGTATGACGAGACGCCTGAGCAGATGGCAGCCCAGGTGGAAGCCTTCGCCCGCGACGGTCTGCTCAACATCGTCGGCGGCTGCTGCGGCTCGACGCCCGCCCATATCAGCGCCATCGCCAAGGCCGTTGCGAAACATCCGCCGCGCGAGATCCCCAAGGTCGAGCCGCTGATGCGCCTCTCCGGGCTCGAGCCCTTCACGCTGACGTCGGACATTCCTTTCGTCAACGTCGGCGAGCGCACCAACGTCACCGGCTCGGCCAAGTTCCGCAAGCTGATCACCGCCGGCGACTATTCGGCAGCGCTCGATGTCGCGCGCGACCAGGTGGCAAACGGCGCGCAGATCATCGACATCAACATGGACGAGGGCCTGATCGATTCGAAGCAGGCAATGATCGAGTTCTTGAACCTCGTCGCCTCCGAGCCGGATATCGCCCGCGTTCCCGTCATGATCGATTCGTCGAAATGGGAGGTGATCGAGGCGGGCCTGAAGTGCGTCCAGGGCAAGCCGCTGGTCAACTCAATCTCGATGAAGGAAGGCGAAGAGGCGTTCCTGCATCACGCGAGGCTCTGCCGTGCCTATGGTGCCGCCGTCGTCATCATGGCCTTCGACGAGGTTGGCCAGGCCGACACCCAGGCTCGCAAGGTCGAGATCTGCACCCGTGCCTACAAGCTGCTGACGGAAGAGGCCGGCTTCCCGCCCGAGGACATCATCTTCGACCCGAACATCTTTGCGGTGGCGACCGGCATCGAGGAGCACAACAATTACGGCGTCGACTTCATCGAGGCGACGCGCGAGATCATCAAGACCCTGCCGCATGTGCATGTGTCGGGCGGCGTTTCCAACCTCTCGTTCTCGTTCCGCGGCAACGAGCCGGTGCGCGAGGCGATGCATGCCGTGTTCCTCTACCACGCCATCCAGGCGGGCATGGACATGGGCATCGTCAATGCCGGCCAGCTCGCCGTCTATGATGCGATAGATGCGGACCTGCGCGAAGCCTGCGAGGACGTGGTGCTCAACCGCCGCGCCGATTCGACCGAGCGCATGCTGGAGATCGCCGAGCGCTATCGCGGCCAGGGTGGCTCGCAAGGGCGCGAAAAGGATCTCTCCTGGCGCGAGTGGTCGGTGGAAAAGCGCCTCGAACACGCGCTCGTCAACGGCATCACCGAGTATATCGAGGCCGATACGGAGGAGGCACGGCTTGCTGCCGCCCGGCCGCTGCACGTGATCGAAGGCCCGCTGATGGCCGGCATGAACGTCGTTGGCGACCTCTTCGGCTCGGGCAAGATGTTCCTGCCGCAGGTGGTCAAATCGGCGCGCGTGATGAAGCAGGCGGTCGCCGTGCTCTTGCCGCACATGGAGGCTGAAAAGCTCGCCAATGGCGGCGAGGCACGCGAAAGCGCCGGCAGGATCCTGATGGCAACCGTCAAGGGCGACGTGCACGACATCGGCAAGAACATCGTCGGCGTCGTGCTTGCCTGCAACAACTACGAGATCATTGACCTTGGCGTCATGGTGCCCTCGGCGAAGATCCTCGAAGTGGCACGCGAGCAGAAGGTCGACATCATCGGTCTCTCGGGCCTGATCACCCCGTCGCTCGACGAGATGGTGCATGTCGCCTCCGAACTGGAGCGCGAAGGCTTCGATGTGCCGCTTTTGATCGGCGGCGCGACGACGAGCCGGGTGCACACGGCGGTCAAGATCAATCCGCGCTACGACCGCGGCCAGACGGTCTACGTTACCGATGCGAGCCGCGCTGTCGGCGTCGTCTCCAGCCTGTTGTCGCCCGAAGCGCGCGACAGCTACATGGAAACGGTGCGGGCGGAATACCGCAAGGTCGCCGAAGCCCATGCCCGCAACGAAGCGGAAAAGCGCCGGCTGCCCTTGTCGCAGGCGCGCGCCAACCAGCACCGGATCGATTGGAGCGGCTATCAGGTCAAGGCGCCGTCCTTCCTCGGAACACGCGTGTTCGAAAGCTGGGATCTGGCGGAGCTTGCCCGATACATCGACTGGACGCCGTTCTTCCAGACCTGGGAGCTCAAGGGCGTCTATCCGAAGATCCTCGAGGACGAGGCGCAGGGTGTCGCCGCCCGGCAGTTGTTCGATGATGCCAAGGCGATGCTGAAAAAGATCATCGAGGAGAAGTGGTTCGCGCCGAAAGCCGTCGTCGGTTTCTGGCCGGCCGGCACCGTCGGCGACGACATCCGGCTGTTCACCGGCGAAGATCGGGCATCCGAGCTTGCGACCTTCTTTACGCTGCGCCAGCAACTGTCGAAGCGCGACGGCCGTCCCAACGTGGCGCTCTCAGACTTCGTCGCGCCTGCCGACAGCGGCTCGAACGATTATGTCGGTGGTTTCGTCGTCACCGCCGGTATCGAGGAGGTGGCGATTGCCGAGCGCTTCGAGCGCGCCAACGACGACTACTCCTCGATCCTGGTCAAGGCGCTGGCCGACCGCTTTGCCGAGGCCTTCGCCGAACGCATGCACGAATATGTGCGCACCGAACTCTGGGGCTATGCGGCAGACGAAACCTTCACGCCACAGGACCTGATCGGCGAACCCTATGCCGGCATCCGCCCGGCACCCGGTTATCCGGCCCAGCCCGACCATACCGAGAAGGCAACTCTCTTCCGGCTGCTCGATGCGGAAGCCACGATCGGCGTCAGCCTGACCGAGAGCTATGCGATGTGGCCGGGTTCGTCGGTTTCCGGCCTCTATATCGGCCATCCCGAGGCCTATTATTTCGGCGTCGCCAAGGTCGAGCGAGATCAGGTCGAGGACTATGCGGAGCGCAAGCGCATGCCGGTGCGCGAGGTCGAGCGCTGGCTGTCGCCGATCCTCAACTATGTGCCGATGCCGGAGGCCGAAGCGGCCGAGTAGTGTCGCTCAGATGGGATGATGACGAGCCGATCCGGGCTCGTCATTGCCGTCTCCACACGTCGTCTTCAGGCTCATCATTGAGCGCGGCAAGGAAGGCCGTGAGCGCGGCATTGAAGCGGTCCGGCCGCTGCAACGGCGCGAAGTGGCTGACGCCGTCAAGCAGGATGAATGCGGCGCCGGGAATGCTGCGGGCGAGATAGTCCGCATGTTCGCGCTTGATGAACTCGTCGTTTTCGCTTTGGACGATTGCGACCGGCACTTGGATCTTGCCGAGATCCTCGGCGGTGTAGTTCGGCTCGGTCCTCTGCATCGCGCTCACGGCATCGACGAAGGCGCCGAAATCATCCGGCGTTGCCGATAGCTGCCTGTAGTCGCTCGAATGGCGGCCGAAGCAACGGTCGAGCATCGGGCTCGGCTCGATCTCCTTCGTTCCGCTCGGATCCATGTTGCAGGCGAAGAAGAACACGCCGCTGGCCCTCTCCGGCGCCATCGAGGCGAGGACCATCGCGATGCAGGCGCCGTCGCTCCAGCCGGCGAAGGCCGCCTTTTGAAGCTCCAGCCTGTCCATGACGGCAAGCACGTCCAGGGCCATGAGGTCATAGCTATAGGGCCGGGCATCACGCGTGCTGCGGCCATGGCCACGGCTGTCGATGAGGACGACACGGTGGCCAGCCTCAAGCAATGCCGGGACCTGAAAGCCCCAGTTGCCACTGTGACCGAGACCGCCATGCAGCAGGACGACCGGCGTGCCCAATCCATAGGTCGTATACCAGATGCGCGCACCGGCGCGCTCGACGTAGCCCTCGACGGCCGGGGCCGGGAGGGGGGCCGCGCCACGCTCGGAAAACCTGGCAAGGTCACCGTCCTGGAATTCCATGGCCTGGTCTCCCCGTTCATTCGATCACGCAAAACAGGTGCTGCTTCTAGCCAGTTTCTCCGAAACAAGTGGCGCGGCCGCGTTGCTTGGTTCGCGAAGCAGGGCGCCTAGTTCACCGGTTGCGGCTCGGGGAAGTGCCAGGTGCCGTCGAGGATCTCCTTGCGCGGCCGGTAGAGCCGCACCGTGTAGTTCCAGCCGTCGACCACGGGCAGGCAATTGGCGATCTTGCCGTCGCAGCCGCCGAACTGAATCGCAACGCTGCCGTCGTCACCCTTCTTGGCGGTGATGTTGTTGATCGCATAGGCGTCGTAGGGATTCTTCTCGTAGAAACCTTGCGCGTCATAGACACTGACCGACCAGAAGGCGTCGACCGGCACGTCCTTGACGTCGAGCTTGTAGATCGTCTTGCCATCGTTCTTGGCCGGCGTCACGTTGAGATAGGTCGCGTCCTTGTCCGGGTTGCCGCCCCAGCCGGTTGCGGTGCCGATCAGGTGGCGGACCGGGTCGACCTCCGCCTTGGTGCCGAAGGCCTTCTTGAAGTCCGGCATGGTGGCACCAAGCGCGAGCAGCGCCTCGCGCACCTTCTTCTGGCTGGCCGGATCCCAGGCGGGCACCTCGAACTTGCCTTCAGCTTTCTGGCTGACCTTGATCGCGTCCTGCAGCGCATGGACTTCGGCGATTTCCTTCGGGTCGGCCGGATCGACGAGCGTGCGGATGCCAACGACGACGTAGCGCGTGCCGACCTTTTCCTTGGTCAGCGTCGTCTCGCCGGCGCCATAGACGACCTCGGGCACATAGTGATCCTCGCTGATCACCTGCATCGACATGAAGCGCTTTCCCGCGTCCGGCATGGTGATGGTGACCGGGCCGGCATCGAGATCGAACACGGCCGACGAATAGAGCGTGTCGCGGTTGAGGCGGATGACGGTCTGATTGTCGATCGAAGCTGGCTCGCGCCGGTGGACGAATTTGCCGAAGGCACCGTCCTTGACCATGCTGGCCGCATACATGTCGCTCTCGGCGCGAATGAAATTGTCAACGCCGACGGTCACGGGTTCGGCGGCGCTAGAGGACGTCGCGCCAGCGATCACCAAAATGCTGGCTGCGAAGAGCGAACGGGGATGCAACATCATCGGGTTCCCTTTTGATCAGTTGGCGCGCTGCATCGGCGGCGCTTTCCATTTGCCGTCCAATGCGTCTTGCTTCGGCCAGTAGAGCCGCATCGCGGTGAAGAATGGGCCATCAGGTGCCGGCAGCCAGTTGGCTTCCTTGTCAGCGCCCGGCGTCTCGTGCTGGATGTAGAGCGTCACACCGCCGTCGACGTCCTTCTTCAGATCCGCAACCATCGGCGAATTGATGAGGTAGCGGTTGAGCGGATTGGCGTAGAGCAGGCTTTGCGGCAGTTCGTAGAGCGTCAGCGACCAGAAGGCGTTGACCGGCGGCAGTTGGCCAGGCTCGAAGCGCAGCGTGTACTTGTTTTCACCCGAAAGCGGCGTCTTGTCGTCGCTGGTGAAATAGACGGGATAGATCGCCTCGTCCTTGGAGTTGCCGTAAATGCCGAGCACGGCGCCGGACATGCGGTCGAGGTTGCGACCGTTCAGATACTCACGCGTGCCGAAGCTGTCGCCGCTCGTCCGCTTCCCGGTATCGAGTTCGGTTTCCTTGAACTCCTTGAAAGCAGCCCAGGCGTCGGCGATGCCACCTTCGATCGCCTGCTGCATGTCAGGAGAAAATGTGTCGAAGTCGAAGCGCTTGCCACCGCCGACATTGATCTTGGCGAAGCGCTCCATCAGACCGGTTTCGGATGGGTTCGTCGGGCAGAAACCGAGCACGAAGTTGAGAATCTTGAAGAATTCGGGCGAGGACTTTTCAGCGTCGGCGCTGAGCGGTGTCACGAAATCGACGGTCGCGGCCGGTGCCGGTGCCGGCCGGCCGAGGAAGCTCGATAACGGCTCGACCT
Source organism: Ensifer sp. MJa1 (assembly GCF_037026475.1). Lineage (NCBI taxonomy): Bacteria > Pseudomonadati > Pseudomonadota > Alphaproteobacteria > Hyphomicrobiales > Rhizobiaceae > Ensifer > Ensifer sp. MJa1. The sequence goes on from NZ_JAKUMO010000009.1 coordinate 204,560, forward strand.
TGTATCCCGCCTGGATCTTCTGGACGTTCTCGATGTCGGCGGGATTGAACATCTGCGTGCGGTAAAGCACGAAGGCGAACTCGGTTTCCGAGCGGATCACCGCCTTGATACCCGGCGGCGTTTCGCCTTTCCAGCCTGGTCCCGCCAGCAGGAAGCTGCCGGCCTCGTTGCCCGTGGCGCGGCTGCCGACATAGGCGAAATTGAACGTGTACATGTCGATGAACTGGAGCGAGTAGTAGCGCTCCTTCTCGACCGCCGGCACGGTCAAGACCAACGGCTCGGCACGCAGGTCTGCGCCGAGGAACGAGTAGGGCGTATCGGAATTCGGCGTCTGGATCGCCTTGTCCTCGGGCGTATAGACACGGGCGGTGTTGTTGAGCGTGTTCCAGCCGCTCTTGAACTCCGGGTTGCCACGATCGACGAAATAGGAATGTTGCACCCGGTAGCTGTCGACGAGCGGGAAGCCGTAGACATAGGCGTCCTTGGCGATGGCGCGGGCCTCGTCTGCGGAGATGCCGATATCGGCAGCGGTCGCGCTTGTCATCTTGAGTGCGGGCAGTGTCGTTGCAAGAGCCCCGAGCACCAGCAGAGACCGTCGTTTGAGCATGGCAGATTCCTTCGGATGATCGCAGACAATCGTGCCAGTTCGAGGCGCTACCGCAAGTACGTAACGGTTACGGCGCTGGTGAAGTGTCTCGCCGTTGCACGCCGATGGCGCCGCCTGCCAAGCTGCGGTAACATCGCAGCTGGAGTACATCGTACGTTGAGAGCTCGTCGATGGAGCGCCGCCTCGCTGCCGTCCTGATCGCGGATGTCGTCGGTTACAGCCGCTTGAGCCGGCTGGACGAGGAAGGGACGCGCCTCAGATTCCAGTCGGATCTCTCCAGTATCCTAGAGCCGCTGTTTCTTGAGCACCACGGGCGTCTGGTGAAGACGATGGGCGACGGGTTGCTCGTCGAATTCCGCAGCGTCGTCGACGCGACGCAATGTGCAATCGAAATCCAGCGATGCAAGGCGGCGGCCGAAGCCGACAAGGGGCAGAATGGCGAGAGGCTGGATTTCCGCATCGGCATCAATCTCGGCGACATCATCGTCGAGGGCGACGACATCCATGGCGATGGCGTCAATATTGCCGACCGGGTGCAAGGTTTGGCCGAGCCTGGCGGCATCGCCATTTCTGGCACCGCCTATGACCAGGTCGGCTCCAAACTGAAGGCCGGTTTCGTCTCGCTCGGGTCGCAACCGGTGAAGGGATTGGCCGATCCGATCCGGGTTTACCGTGTGCTTCTGGACCCGGACGCCGCCGGCCGGACAATCGTTGAGAAAAACCGACGACGCGCGGCCTGGGTCAAGGGGCTGACCGCAGGTCTTGCCGCGATCGCGCTCCTGGCTGCGGCCGCCTGGTGGCAGCCCTGGACATGGGTCGGACAGGCGGGGCCGGCGCAACGCTTCGCCTATCCGTTGCCGGACCAGCCATCCGTTGCGGTGCTGCCCTTCATCAATGTCAGCGGCGACAGCGATCACGACCATCTGGCAGAAGGGCTGACCGACGATCTCATCACCGAATTGTCGAAAGTGTCCGGCCTCTTCGTCATTGCCCGCCATTCGGTGTTTGCGCTCAAGGGGAACGCTACCAAGATCCAGGACGTGGCTGCCGAACTCGGCGTGCACTATGTGCTGGAGGGCACGTTGCAGCGGGCCGACCAGCGGTTGCGCATCAACGTCAAACTGATCGATGCGGTGAGCGGGCTGTCGCTCTGGGCGGAACGTTATGACCGGCAATATGCCGACCTCTTTGCGGTGCAGGACGATGTCATCGGCAAGATCATCGCCGCACTCGAGGTGAAGCTCAGCGAAGGCGAACGCGACCAGCTGGCGCGAATCCCGACCGACAATCTCGAGGCCTATGACAATTACATGCGCGCCGAGCAACAGGGTCTCATCTGGCGCGATGTCGACACCTATCGCCAGACACTGGGCTACTACCAGCGCGCGATCGATCTCGATCCGAACTTCGCCGACGCCCATGCCGGCATCGCCCGCGTGGCGGTCGACGTCTGGCGCAACGATTACAACTATCTCTGGTCTGCGGCCGTTGCCCGCAAGATCGCCTATGACGCAGCGGGACAAGCGCTGAAGCTCGATGCCAACAATGCCCGTGCTCACACGGTGCTGGCGCTGCTGCAGCTGGTCGACGGCCGTCCGTTGGAGGCCAAGGAATCGGCGCTTCGAGCCGTCTCCGCGCAACCCAACGACGCCGAGGCTTTGGCCAATCTGGCGCTGGTGCTTGCCCAATCCGGTGAACATGAGCAGGCTCTCGACGACATCGAGCGGGCGCTGAGGCTCGATCCTTCGCCGTCATCCAGCCTGCAGCTCTTGGCAGGCATCGTCTACTACACCGCGCGCCGTCTCGAGAAGGCGATCCCGTTGATCGAATCGGCCGGTGCATCGTTGCCGAAGGTCGAGGCGGTGCGGGAGTATCTGGCCACCGCCTATGCGCAACGCGGCGACCAGCAGAGTGCTGCAGCGGAGGCGGCCGAGCTGTTGAAGCTGTTCCCCGACACCAACCTCAGCTATTACGGCTACCTCTACGATTACTGGCGGCAGGAAGACCTCTATCGCCACCTCTTCGGGCTTCGCGTCGCGGGTATTCCCGAATGGCCCTTCGGCTTCGTCGGTGCCGCCAGCGACCGGATCGGCCCGGCGGAACTCAAGCAGCTGACCACCGACAAGACCTGGGTTGGCGTGCACAAGAACGGCACGAGCTTCGCGCAGTTCTTCGACAAGGACGGCAACACCGCCTATCGCACCAGCAACACCAACATCACCGGCCGCATCGAGGTGAAGGGCAACCAGCTCTGCGAGAAATATGACGGATACTTTCTCGACCGCATGGTCTGCGGCTATGTCTACCGCAACACGGCAAAGGGCGAACGCAACGCCGACTACATCAGCGTCACGCCGCAGGCTCTGAAATTCTTCTCGATCGAACGGTGATCGCGATCACCGTTCGATCCATACCTGGTCAGGGCTGGGGCTTTGTCCAGTTGATGTTCGCCTTCTCGGTGAGCAGCGTCTGCTCGACCTCGGACCAGTGCTTGCGCGAATCGACCACCTTGTTGGGGTTCTTCACCAGACCGTCGGCCGCACCCGGATCGTAGCTGAGATAGAGCTTATTCTCGATGATGCGCCATGCCTTCGGATCGATGTTGGTCGTCACCGTGCCGAAGGAAACGCCATCGGCGCAGTAGCCGCCATATTGCGGCGCGTATCGGGTCGGCTCCTTCATGAACTGGTCGCGGTGCTCGGCACTGGCGAACTGCCAGGTGGCGCCGAGCCAGCGATAGCTGAAGTCGGGTGAGCCTTCGACCGCCTTGTTCTCGGTGAAATAGGCGACCGGGTCGTAGCCCTTGATCGCCACGTCGCCGAAGTAGCCGGTGTTGACGGGCTCTTCCGCAAGCGACGGGCCGACGGACGCAATGAGCGCCGCAGTCGCTGCGATCGCAAATGCTATGGAGTGTCGAGACATGCCATTTCCTCCGTTTCCGGATCTGGTTCATTGCCGTTTGGTGCATTCGCCATAAAGCCACTCGCCGACGAGTTCGGCCTTCTGGCATGTGGCCCCGGCCTTCAGGAGAAGCTCGGCGGTTGGCCAGTACGATCGCCAGCCGGCTTGGGTGAGCGGTGTATAGCCGTTGCGTTCCTTGGCCTCGATGTCGGCCTTGTTGGCGAGCAGGAAAGCCACCACCTCGACGTGCCCTTCCTCGGCAGCCGCATGCAGCGGCGACATCTTGTAGAAGTTGGCGACGTCGTTGACCGCAGCACCCTTGGCAACGAGCAGCTTGACGGTTTCGAGACTGCCGCCATAGGCAGCCGCATGCAGCGCCGTCAGGCCACCCTTGTTGCGGATATCGACGTCGTTGCCGCGGTCGATGAGGAGCGCGACCACCTCGGTGCGTCCTTTCAGGGCCGCAATCAGCAGCGCCGGCTCACCGGCCGCGTCCGGCTCGGTTATGTCGGTTCCCTGGTCGAGCAATTGCTTGACGCGTTCCGTATCGCCGTCCCGTGCCGCGTCATGCAAGGGGCCGGCCATGGCCGGCGCGGTAAGAAACGCCACCGCGGCCAGGCAAGCAAAGAGTGATTTCATCGCGTAACCTCCGCCCCAGCTTCGGTCTCGCCCAACTCCAGCGCTGCGCGTCCGATCAGATGCGCAAAGGTCGCTGCAGGACTTTGAACTGCTGCATGTTTTTCCCTGGATCACCCAGGATTTCAGGAGACATGCGGCAGAAGGAGCGAAAATACCACAGGGCGGCCGGTGGAAACAGGCGTTACCACCATCAGGACCATACTCCTTTCGGGCGATTTACGCCTGCGGATGCGCCTCAGGCGGCGACCCGCATCAGGTCGAGCATGCGGCCGATGGCGCTCGGGATGGGCGCGATGATCGGCGTCGAAAACATCGGCTGCAGTTCGTCAGCGGCCTGGCCGAGCGGGCCGCCGCCGATGATGACGGCCTCGGCACCGTCTTCTTCGATGCATTGGCGAACGGCCTCACCGAGCGCCGAGAGCAGACGATCCGGATGAGCGGAGAGCGCGAGCGGATCGCCTGACGTGCAGCGGATGCCTGTGTATTGCGGCCAGACACCAAGGTCACGGGCGCGGTTGTCGATGGCCTCAATCAGCTCCGGCGTCGTAGTGGCGACGCCGAACTTGCGGCCATTCAGCGAAGCCTCGATCATCGAGGCCTCGCAGATGCCGATAACGGGGATGTCGAGCCGCTGCTTGAGGGCGGCAAGACCGGGATCGCCGAAGGCGCTGACGACGATGCCGCGGCATCCAGCATCGTGTTTTTCGCCGATCTCGACGACCTCGGCAGCGGCGTCAGTCAGTTGCTCAGGTGTGACGATCATCGGCGGGTTCCGCATGGCCGTGGCGACTGCCACGGCCATGCGTCCTGATGCAGCCCGGCGTGCGATGGCGACCATCATGTCGCTGGTGGCACGCGAACTGTTCGGGTTGATCAGAAGGATATGTGCGCTCACGTTCTCAGTTCCACGCCGACTTTGATTTCAGAAGTGTCAGCCTTTGCGAGGTCCGCATCGGCAGGCTGGGTGAGGTCTTCCATCGACATGCCGTAGGTCTCAGGCCCGAGCTGGATGCAAAAGGCGAAGACCGCATACATGCCGGCGGCGAGGCCGAACACGCCGACCATGCCGTAGACGTCGAAGAGGGCGCCGGCGATGGTGGGGATGAAGGAGCCCGCAGCCGAACCGGTTGCCAGGATCAGCGCCACGCCGAAGGCGCGGATGCGGGTCGGGAAGAGTTCGGGCGCATAGATCCAGATCGAGGTGTTGAGCAAGAGCACGAAGAACTGGAAAATCGCGCCGAACATCAGCACCAGATAGATGTTGGCGCCGAGATAGGCGATGGAGACGGCTGCAAGGCAGGCGCAGGCTGCACCGAGCGTCAGCACTCTTTTACGCGGGAAGTAATAGCCGAACATCGAGGCGGCGATGGCGCCGAGCACGCTGCCGCTCTGGATGATCATGCTGTAGAGCAGGCTGCCCTGCAGCGTGTAACCCATGGAGACGAAGATGATCGGCATCAGCGTCAGCACCGAAAGCTGGGCGCCGTAGCTCATCAGGATGGCGATGGCGACGGGGATGGTGCGGCCGAGATAGGGAGCGCGGAAAAGCTCCTTCCAGTCGCTCTTGACCGGCTCTTCGTCCTTCAGGTGGTCCTTGGTCAGATACTCCTGGACCTTGAGGTTGCGCGGCCGCAGCGAGCCAGAAGCGAGGATCGAAAGCACCTTGTTGGCCTCGTCGATCTTGCCTTGCGAGGCGAGGAAGCGCGGCGTTTCCGGTACGAAACGACGGTAGAAGACGACGAGCAGGGCCGGGAGCGCGAGGGCGGCGAAGAGCCAGCGCCAGCTGTTTTCACCCGGGAAGAGGGTGAAGATCATCAGGCCGAAGGCGGGTGCGAGGAAGTTGCCGAAGCCACCGGCGCCGACATTGACGAGGCCGGCCGCGGTGCCGCGGAACTTTGGCGAGCAGAATTCCGACAGCATCGTGACTGCGGTCGAAATCTCGCCGCCGACGCCGAAGCCGACGATGGCACGGGCAAAGCAGAGCGTTGCGAAGTTCGGCGCCATGGCACAAGCCGCCGAGCCGATGGTGAAGAGCAGGAGGTTGATGGTCAGCATCACGCGACGGCCGTAGCGGTCGCCGAGGATGCCGGAGAGCAGACGGCCGATCGCCGCGCTGCCGAAGGTGATGGTGTTGAGGAAGCCGATGTCGGTTCCCGTCAGGCCCCAATGCTCCTTCAGGATGGGGCCGGCGACGCCGATGGTGTTCTGCTCGAAGCTGTCGAAAAGGCAGCCGATGAGCACGAGGGCGAGGATCTGCTTGTGGGCGCCGGTGACGCCGATCTTGGTGAAGGCTGATTCCAACTGTCTGATGACCGGCGATGACCTGCCGGAAGGCACCATATTTTCCGCTGCCATGGTTCGTTCCCCTTTATGGCTTAACAACGTGAAAATGTGAAAACTCAGTTTCATGAAATCTACATCATGAAATCTCAGTTTCATAGAAGATTCTATGACGCGCTGCGAAAGGATCAGGACCTTCGCAGAACAATGCAGGGAATGCAGGTTTCGTGCCATCTTATGAGAAACTACAGTTTCTCGTTTTCTGTCAGGGCCTTGGCGACGGGCCATCGTCGCAACGGCGTCTGAAACTCAGGTTTCTTGTGCCTGAAAAATGTTCTGGCGTTTCAGGCAAATGCCCAATCGGCGCTCACAATTCCTCAAGCGCATCGTTGATGGCTTCGATGCCACGCAGCCGATTGCGGCCGGAAGTGCCGGCGATTTCGATGCATCGGGTGGTCAAGAGATGGCAGAGCGCCATCACCGAGACGTGGTTGAAGAGGGGGCCTGGCGCCAGAGTCTGGCAGCGGAAATGCCATTCCGCCTGGTTGAGGAAGGGCACGCCCTCATCGGTGATGTAAAGCAGCCGCGCGCCTGATTTTTCGAGCTGCGCGAGGATGGGTTCCATCAGGGAGACGCGCCGGCGCAGGCCGAAGAGGATGACGACATCGTCACGGCCGATGCTGACCAGGTGCTCGCCAAGCGTCTGGCCGCCGCCGGGAATGGCGGCGATGTTCTCTATCACCTGCGTCATCTGCCATTGCAGATAGGTGGCGAAGGAGTGGCTGGCGCGAAAGCCGATGACCCAGACCTTGCGGGCGCCGAGAATTGCGGCCGCCGCCGCCGTCACCTGGGTTTCGGAAATGGCGAGAAAGGTCGCCTCGATATTGGCGACGCCCTGGGCGACGTGCGACGTGAGCGACTGTTCGCCGCCGCTGTCGGTCGCGGTTGCGAGAAACAGGCGAGACCCCGTCTGCTTGTCGGCGCGGGCATGGCGGCGCGCTTCCTCGTAATTGTCGTAGCCGAGGCGCTGGATGAAGCGGGAGACGGTCGCCTTCGACACATGCGCCAGCGCCGCCAGTTCCTGGGCCGAGTAACTGGCGACCTCGCCTGGAAAATCGCAGAGGAAATCCCCCAGCCGCCGTTCGGCCGGATGCAGGTCCGGCAGCACCTGACGGACACGGGTGAGGAAGGAACGTTCTTTGGGGCTCATGCGATTTCCATGAAACTGTCGTTTCACGGCAATCTCTGATTTTCGCGGGGATATTGCAAGCGAGGCGGGCGGGTGCCGCCTCGCTTTCAACGGCGTACGGACGAAGGTCTTTCCTTCGCCGTCAGTACTTCGACGGCACGTGGAGCTCCGGCGGCAGCACCTTGCGCTCGTAGTCCGGGTTGAAGACGCGTTCCGGCAGCGAGATTTCCTCGTGCGGTACGTCCTCGTAGGGGATCTGCGTCAAGAGATGGTCGATGCAGTTCAGCCGGGCGCGTTTCTTGTCGTTGCCTTCGACGATGTGCCAGGGGGCTTCCGGGATGTTGGTGCGAGCGAAGGTCTCTTCCTTGGCCTTGGTGTAACCTTCCCAGCGTACCCGCGACTGCAGGTCCATCGGCGAGAGCTTCCACTGCTTCAAGGGATCGTGGATGCGCACCAGGAAGCGCATCTGTTGCTCCTCGTCAGTGATCGAAAACCAGTACTTCACCAACCGGATGCCGGAGCGCACCAGCATGCGCTCGAATTCCGGCACGTCGTCGAAGAACTGCTCGACCTGATCTTCGGTGGCAAAGCCCATGACGCGCTCGACGCCGGAGCGATTGTACCAGGAGCGGTCGAAGAGCACGATCTCGCCGCCGGCGGGCAGGTGCGGCACGTAGCGCTGGAAATACCATTGCGTCTTTTCGCGGTCGGACGGCGCCGGCAATGCGGCGACGCGCACGACGCGCGGATTGAGCCGCTGGGTGATGCGCTTGATGACACCGCCCTTGCCGGCGGAATCACGGCCCTCGAAGATCACCACCACCTTTTCCTTGTGGTAGACGACCCAGTCCTGAAGCTTGATCAGTTCCGACTGCAGCTTCAAAAGCGTGCGGAAATATTCGATACGCGGGATCGATGGCGGGTGGCTCTTTCGGTAGATCTTGCGGATCTCTTCCGACAGCGCCGGTTCGGAGAGCTCGAGCTCGTAATCCTCATCGAGCGTGTCGGCCAGTTCCGCTTCCAGCCAGTCCTGTGTTTCGTCGTTCGAACTGTTCATCTGACCCTCCGGATACGATGTGCCCAGCGACAGCTTTTGGCGATGCTATCGTTAGTCGGCTTATTTCACAGGCGCATGAAGGGAATTTGACGACGGGGCAGCTGGGCCCGTTCGCCACTATCCCTTGAGATACCAGCCCCAGGGCTCGTCCGCGTCGAAACTGGTGATCTGCTTGGTCTCGAGATAGTTGGACAGGCCCCAGCGGCCGAGTTCCCGGCCGATGCCCGATTGCTTGTAGCCGCCCCATGGCGCTTCGGGGAAGGTTGGCTGCGAGCAATTGATCCAGACGATGCCGGCGCGAAAAGCGCGGGCGACGCGCTCGCAACGTTCCTTGTCGGCCGACATGACGGCGGCAGCCAGACCGAAGCGGCTGTCATTGGCCATGCGGATCGCATCGGCCTCCTCGCGGAAGGGCTTGACGCAGACGACCGGGCCGAAGATTTCCTCGCGCCAGACGAAACTGTCCTCGCGCATATCGATAAGAACCGTTGGCTCGATGAAGAATCCGGTATTGAGGTTGGCCGGGCGACCGCCGCCGGCGGCCACCGTGGCGCCGTCCTGACGGCCCCGGTCGATCGCGCCCATGATCTTGTCGTACTGGCCCCTGGAAACGATGGGCCCGAGCAGGGTGCCGTCTTCCAGTCCGTTGCCGATGGTGATCTTGGCAGCCTCCTCGCACAGTCGCTTCACGACCGCCTCGTAGATCTCCTCCTCGACGAGCACGCGCGAGGTCGCCGAGCAGACCTGGCCCTGGTTCCAGAAGATGCCGAACATGATCCATTCGACGGCCCTGTCGATATCGCTATCGGCAAAGACGACGAAGGGCGACTTGCCGCCGAGTTCCAGGCTGACGTTCTTGATGTCCTGGGCGCCGGCCATCATCACCTTGCGGCCGGTCACCACGGAACCGGTGAAGGCGAGCTTGTCGACGAGCGGATGTTCGGTGAGCGGCTGGCCGGCGTCCTGGCCGGTGCCGGTCACGATGTTGAGCACGCCTGGGGGGAGCCCCACCTCCTCGGCAATGACGCCGAGCTCAAGTGCTGTCAGCGGCGTCAACTCCGAAGGCTTGAGCACGATAGTGCAGCCGGCGGCCAGCGCCGGCGCCACCTTCCACGACACCATCAGCAGCGGATAGTTCCACGGCGTGATCGCGCCGACGACGCCAAGCGGTTCGCGCACGGCGCGCGCCGTGAAACGGCTGTCGCTGACGGCGATCGTCTCCTCGGGGTCGGTGTCCAGTTCCTCGGCAAGGCCGGCATAGTAGCGAAAGCAACCGGCGGCATCGTCAATATCCCACAACGCTTCCGGCAGAGGCTTGCCATTGTCGGCCACCTCGAGCCGCGCCAGCGAATGACGCTTCTCCTCGATCTTGGCCGCGATTGCGCGAAGATAGGCGCCGCGCTCAGTGCCGGATAGTTGCCGCCAGCCGCCATTGTCGAAGGCGATACGAGCGGCTTTCACGGCCCGGTCTATGTCTTCATAGGTTGCCGCGGGTGCGCGATGGATGATTTCCTCCGTCGCCGGGTCGATGACGTCGAACGTGCCCCCGCGCCGTGGTTTCTCCCATTTGCCGTCGATGAACAACCGCTCCTGCATGCCATACCCCTCAAAAAGCCCGGTGTGAGTATGGCCAGTGAAAGCGAAACGCGCCAGCCGCAAGTTACGGCTGGCGTTGGTGTTTTTGGTTCGGCGCTCTCTGGGGGAGACACGATGGTCCAGTCGCTTGGCCTGTTCGGCAACTGATATGAGTGGGCGAGCGCTAGCGCGTCACGCTCGCCAATGCAGGAGAGGCATTCGCGATCTGGGTGACGATCATGCCGCCGATGATCAAAAGCAGGCCGCTGAGCCGTGCCGCATTGACCGGTTTCACCGGAAAGCCCATCAGGCCGAAATGGTCGATCATCATGGAGATGACCATTTGACCGGCGATCACGGCGACAATGAAGCTTGCCGCGCCGAGCTTCGGCGCAAGGAGGAGAGCCGCGGTGATGTAGATCACGCCGGCGACGCCGCCGATCCAGAGCCACCACGGACCCTTGAATGCCACCGCGAGACTTGGCAACGGCGCCCGGAAGGCGATCAGCATCGGCAAGACGAGAGCCAGGCTGACGCCGAGAGAGACGACCGTCGCCCAGAGCGGATGGCCGAGGAGGCGACCAAGAGTGGCATTGGCGCCGGCCTGGAGGGGGACGACGGCGCCGGCGAAGACGGCTGCGGCAAGCAACAGGAGGGAGGAGAGTGTGGGCATTGTTGTTTTCCTTCTTGATTGCCCCATTCTCTCCTATCAGCTTGAGGAATGGAAATTCCAAAATCGCACATGCTATATTCGTTCTATGAATAATCTCGCTGGAATTGACCTGAACTCGCTGGTGGTGCTCGACGCACTGCTGACCGAGCGCCATGTCTCACGTGCGGCCATCCGCTTGAACAAGAGCCAACCGGCGGTCAGCCATGCGCTGGCGCGCTTGCGGTCCCTGTTCGACGATCCGCTGCTCGTGCGCCATGGCGGACAACTGGAACCGACGTTGCGGGCGCTGGAGATCGCGCCGCGGCTCGCCGAGGCCCTGGCGCACATGCGCCAGCTCGTGGGATCGCAAGCGTTCGATCCGGCGCGAGAACGCCATGTCTTTCGGCTGGCGATGTCTGATTACGCGGCACTGGTTCTGCTGCCGCAGTTGATGGCGACGTTGCGTCAGCGTGCGCCAAACGTCGATCTCATCGTCAGCCAGGCGAGCCGTGAAGTGATGATGTCGCAAGCGGTCGACGGCGAGATCGACCTGGCGCTCGGCGTGTTTCCGACGCTGGCCGAGGATCTGAGGACATCGCTTTTGTTTGAGGAGGACTTCGCCTGCCTGGCCGATGCCGCGAGCCTTGGCGGTGAAAGGACGATGGCCCTCGCCGCGTATCTGGAGCGGCCGCATGTTCTCGTTTCGCTGCGCGGCGACACCGGCAACGAGATCGACCTGGCTTTGGCGGCGGTGGGGCACAAACGCCGCATCGCCCTGGCGCTGCCCCATTGGAGCGCCGCACCCGGCCTGGTGCTCGGAACCGATCTCGTGCTGACGGTCGCGCGCCGTATCCTTCCGAACGCTGCTGAGGCCGGGCCGTTGACGGTCTTTGATCCGCCCTTTGCCATCCCGCCCTTTGCCTTCAGGCAGATCTGGCACCGCCGGCGCGACGGCGACCCCGCCCATCGTTGGGTCCGAGACCTGATCGCCGGTATGCTCGCGCCGTTGGAGAATGTTTCGGGCATCGTGTCGCCTTGAGAATGCGATCCCGAAACTGAAAAGGCCCGGTGCGGCGGTGCCGACCGGGCCTTCTTCAAGGACTTTGTTTGGCGTCAGTCGTGGCTGACGCCCTGGATCGCCGAAACCTGCCATTCCGCACCCGGCTTGCGGACGAAGGTCCAGAGCTCGACGGCTTCAGTCAGATTGTCCGGATCGCCGCTGATCACCTTGCCGGTGGCGCGGTCGCGCATCACGTCGATGCTTTCGTAACGCATGGCAACGGTCGCGTAGTCGGTTCCGTTTTCCGACCAGGCTTCCGCCACGTCGCCCTGGACAAGGTGCACGTCACGGACATCGTTCTTCACGCCACTCGTTGCGTTGTCGCTGAGCTCTTCGGCGAGATAGGACATGGCTTCCGGCGTCGTCAGGCGACGCAGCGTGCCGTAGTCTTCCGCGGCATAGGCGGCCTGAACGTCCTTCAGCATCTTTTCGAACTGGTCGAGGTCGGACGACTGAACGCCGATTTCATCCGCAGGGCCGTCGGTGACAGGTGCCGGGGCAGGGGCTGCCATGGGGCGCGCGTTCGCCTGTCCCGCCGGTTGGCCACCGCCGATGCTCGGAATCTTGAACGACGGCATGCCGTTCGACTGACCCGACGAGCGCTCGGACGGACCGGCATAGGCCGTCTGCTGACGGTTGCGGCCGAAGAAGCGCATGGCGAGCATGATCAGGCCACCGATCAAAAGCATCTGCACGATCAGGCCGAGGAAACCGGCCGCACCGCCGAAGCCGCCGCCCATCAGCATGCCGATGAGGCCGCCAACCATCAGACCGCCGAGCAGCGAGCCGCCGAAGCCGCTGAAGAAGCCCGGACGGGCGTTCGGCTGGGTGGCGTTGGTCGGGCGCGTCTGGCCGGCTGCCGGATTGGTGGCGGCAGGGCCAGCGTCCTGCCGCGGTGTCATCGAGCGGTCGATCGGTGCTGCGTTGGTCGGCGCCGTGCGGGTGACCGGCGGCTGCGAAAACGTACGGGTGCCGCGGCTGCCGAAGCCGCCGCCCGAACGCCGCGCTTCGGCGACGTCCACAACGGTCAGCGCGACGGTCATGCCGATCGCCATCATTGCCAGAGTTCGTCCAAATCGCCCAAATCGCTGCATTGCCATCACAACCCCTTAGATCTTGCTTGGGCCCAGAACTGGGCCATCAGGGGCTGATATAGGGGCTCAAAGCCTGAGATTTAAGCTTTTCGCGTCGATTTTTGGCCAGTTTACCGTTATCCACCCGCACTCGGTGGGCTGATTCCGGCGTGGAATCAGCACCTTCGATGGCATCAGGCATTGGCATTTCCGGACGCAAAACCGTTGCAGACCTTTGCTGGAACTGCGCTAGCGATTGGCCGCGAGGATCAGGCTTGCCGCTTTTTCGGCGATCATGATCGTCGGCGAGTTGGTGTTGCCCGAGGTGATCGTCGGCATGATCGAGGCGTCGGCAATACGCAACCCCTTGAGCCCCCGCAACCGCAGCTCGGGATCGACGATGCTGTCCGGATCGGCACCCATGCGGCAGGTGCCGACCGGGTGGAAGATGGTCGTGCCGATATCGCCGGCTGCGCGTTTCAGGTCGTCTTCGCTCTCATAGGATGGGCCCGGCTTGAACTCGACCGGGTTGAAGCGGGCGAAAGACGGCTGCTTGACGATGCGTCGTGTCATGCGGATGGCGCTGACGGCGACGTTGCGGTCGGCTTCGGCGGTGAGATAGCGCGGTCGGATGTCCGGCGCCGCGGCAAAGTCCGGACCCTTCAGGTGTACCGAGCCACGGCTTTCCGGTCTGAGATTGCAGACGCTGGCAGTGATTGCCGGGAAGGAGTGAACGGGCTCGCCGAACTTGTCGAGCGAAACCGGCTGGACGTGATACTGCAGATCGGGCGTTTCCTTCTCCGGACCGGACCGTGTGAAGATGCCGAGCTGGCTCGGCGCCATCGCCATCGGGCCGGAGCGTTTCAGCAGATATTCAAGACCGATCGACGCCTTGCCGAAGAGCGAGTTGGCCTTTTCATTGAGCGTCGGCACGCCCGTCACCTTGTAGGCCATGCGCAATTGCAGGTGATCCTGCAGGTTTTCGCCGACGCCCGGCCGCTCATGCCGGACTTCGATGCCGTTTTCCTGAAGCACGTCGCCGCGTCCGATGCCGGAGAGTTCGAGGATATGCGGCGAGCCTATGGCGCCGGCCGAAAGCACGGTCTCGCGGGTCGCACGGGCGCGTTTCACCACGCCGTCGTGCTGGAACTCGACGCCGGCGATGCGGTCGCCCTCGATGATCAGCTTGCGCACATGCGCCTTGGTGAGCACCGTCAGGTTGCCGCGCTTTTGCGCCGGGCGCAGGAACGCCTTTGCCGTGTTCCAGCGGATGCCGGAGCGCTGGTTGACGTCGAAGTAACCCGAGCCCTCGTTGCTGCCGCGGTTGAAGTCCGGCGTTTCCGGGATGCCGGCCTCGGTTGCCGCCTTCTGGAACGCGTCGAGCACGTCCCAGCGCACCCGCGCCTTTTCCACCCGCCACTCGCCGCCGGCCCCGTGCATCTCGTTGGCGCCGCGATAATGGTCCTCGGATTTTTTGAACAGCGGCAGCACGTCGTCCCAGCCCCAGCCGGAGCAGCCGAGCTGGCGCCAGTGATCATAGTCCTGAGCCTGTCCACGCATGTAGATCATGCCGTTGATCGACGAGCAGCCGCCGAGCACCTTGCCGCGGGGATAACCGAGCGAGCGGCCGTTGAGCCCCTCTTCCGCCGCCGTGGTGAAGCACCAGTCGGTGCGCGGATTGTTGATGCAATAGAGATAGCCGACCGGGATATGGATCCAGTGGTAGTTGTCGCGGCCGCCGGCTTCCAAAAGCAGCACGCGATGTCCCAGGTTTTCCGAAAGGCGGTTGGCAAGCACGCAGCCGGCGCTACCCGCCCCGACGACGATGTAGTCGAACGTGTCCATGGTTCTCTCTCAATGTTCGGGGCTCGATCCTTGTTCTATCCGGATCGGGCTATGGCTCCTTCCCGCCCACGGGGGCGGGTGGGGCCAGCTACTGTCTGTGTTCAAATCCAAGCTTGCGGCCGAGCCGCGAATGATAGAACTCGCCGACGATGCCGCGGCGGAAGACCAGCACGCAGACCATGAAAACGAGACCGGTGATGATGGTCACCGGGAATTCCGAGGTCGCGAGGTAGTTCTGCAGCGTCACCACGAGGCCGGCGCCGAAAAGCGGGCCGATCAGCGTGCCGATGCCGCCAAGCAACGTCATCAGGATCACCTCGCCCGACATCTGCCAGCCGACATCCGTCAGCGTTGCAAACTGGAAGACCAGCGCCTTGACCCCGCCGGCAAGGCCGGTGAGTGCTGCCGACATGACGAAGGCGGCGAGCTTGTAGTTGCGCACGGAATAGCCGAGCGACACGGCGCGCGTTTCGTTCTCGCGGATCGATTTCAGGATCATGCCGAAGGGCGAGTGGATGATGCGCCAGATGATGGCGACACCGATGACGAAAACGCCGAGCACGAAATAATACATGTTGGTCGACTGGCTGAGATCGATGAAGCCGAAGAGGTGGCCGCGCGGCACGGACTGGATGCCGTCCTCGCCCTTGGTGAATTCCGCCTGCAGGCAGAAGAAATAGAACATCTGCGCCAGCGCCAGCGTGATCATGGCGAAGTAGATACCCTGCCGGCGAATGGCGAGATAGCCGACGATCAGGCCGAGAAAGGCCGCGCCGACGACGCCGACGAGGATGCCGAGTTCCGGTGGCAGGCCCCATTCCTTGACCGCATGGGCGGTGAAATAGGCGGCCCCGCCGAAAAAGGCCGCATGGCCGAAGGAGAGCAGTCCGGTATAGCCGAGCAACAGGTTGAAGGCGCAGGCAAAGAGCGCGAAGCACAGAAGCTTCATCAGGAACACGGGGTAGAAGAACAAAGGCGCCAGCAGGAGCAGCGCCAGTCCGATCCCAAGAAACACGGTCTGTACGACGACCGGGTTCTTTTCCTTCGGTTTTTCGATGTCGAGTGTCAGCGTCATATCAAGCATCCCGGCCGAAGAGGCCTGCCGGCCGTATCAGGAGAACGATGGCCATGATCACGAAGATCACGATGTTGGAGGCCTCCGGATAGAAGACCTTAGTCAGCCCCTCGGCAACGCCGAGCAGATAACCGGTGACGATCGCGCCCATGATCGAGCCCATGCCGCCAACCACCACCACGGCAAAGACGACGATGATGATGTTCGATCCCATCAGCGGCGAGACCTGGTAGATCGGCGCGGCCAGCACGCCGGCAAGAGCAGCCAAGGCAGCCCCCAGCGCATAGGTCAGCGTCAAGAGGAACGGCACGTTGATGCCGAAGGACTGCACCAGCACCGGGTTTTCGGTGGCGGCGCGCAGATAGGAGCCGAGCTTGGTCTTTTCGATCACCAGCCAGGTGCCGATGCAGACGACAAGCGAGAACACGATCACCCAGCCGCGATAGATGGGCAGGAACATGAAGCCGAGATTGGTGCCACCGGCGAGTGCTGCCGGCGTCGCATAGGGCTGGCCGGAGGCGCCGTAGAGGTAGCGGAAGGTGCCCTCGATCGTCAGCGCCAGGCCGAAAGTGAAGAGCAAGCCATAGAGAGGATCGAGGGTGTAGAGCCGTCTCAGCATCGTGCGTTCGATCACCGCGCCGACCAGGCCGACGGCAATGGGGGCGATGACCAGAGCTGGCCAGTAGCCAAGGCCGAAATAGGAGAGCAGCAGCCAGGCGAAGAAGGCGCCGAGCATGTATTGCGCGCCATGGGCAAAGTTGATGACCCGCAAAAGGCCGAAGATGATCGCAAGCCCAAGGCTCAGGAGCGCATAGAACGAACCGTTGATCAGGCCGATCAGCAATTGCCCGAGGAAGGCCTGCATCGGAATTCCGAAAATCGTGCTCATCGCTCAGACCCCCAGCACGTCATGCAACGTGTCCATGCGGGCCGACAGTTCCGAAACCGGGAACTCGCCGACCATCTGGCCATGGTCCATCAGATAGAAGCGGTCGGCGACCTTGCTGGCAAAGCGGAAGTTCTGTTCGACCAGAAGCACGGTCATGCCGCGCTGCTTCAACGTTTTCAGCACGTCGCCGATGCGCTGGACGATGACGGGGGCCAGACCCTCGGTCGGCTCGTCGAGCAGCATCATGCGCACGCCGGTTCTCAAGATCCGCGCGATTGCCAGCATCTGCTGTTCGCCGCCGGAGAGCTTTGTTCCAGGGCTGCTGCGCCGTTCGTAGAGGTTCGGAAAAAGCTCGAAGATCTCGTCGATCGTCATGCCGCCCTTGGCGACCGCCGGTGGCAGCAGCAGGTTTTCGTGGACCGAGAGCGTCGAGAAGATGCCGCGCTCCTCGGGAATGAAGCCGAGGCCGTGAGGGGCGACCCGGTGCAGCGGCACCTTCATCAGGTCGGCGCCGGTAAAACTGATCTCGCCCTTGCGCTTGCGCACAATGCCCATGATCGAGCGCAGCGTCGTCGTCTTGCCGACGCCGTTGCGGCCAAGCAGCGTCACCATCTCCCCTTCGCCGACGGTCAGGTCGACGCCGTGCAGGATGTGGCTTTCGCCATACCAGGCATTGAGGCCGGAAACTTTCAAAAGCGGTTTCATCTCAGGCCTCCTCGGTGCCCATATAGGCGGTGCGCACGCGCGGGTCGGCCGACACTTTCGTATAATCGCCTTCGGACAGGATCTCGCCGCGCTGGAGCACGGTCACGTGGTGGCAGAGCGTCGAGACGACCGACAGATTGTGCTCGACCATCAGCACGGCACGCTCGCGCGCCACTTCGCGGATGATTTCGGCGACCATGCCGACATCCTCGTGGCCCATGCCGGCCATCGGTTCATCAAGCAGCAGAACCTTCGGGTCGAGCGCCAGCGTCGTTGCGATTTCGAGCACGCGCTTGCGGCCATAGGAAAGGTCGGCGGCAACGGCGTTGCGTTCCCGGTCGAGACCTACCGACCGGATCAACTGGTCGGCCTTGGCGTTGAGGCCATCGAGCGCCGAGATCGGCTTCCAGAACTGGGTCGCCAGCCCGTTCGGCCGTTGCAACGCCACGCGCACATTGTCGAGCACGGTCAGGTGCGGAAAGACGGCCGAGATCTGGAACGAGCGCACCAGGCCCATGCGCGCCACCTTGTCCGGTGCGGTGCGGGTAATGTCTTCGCCAAGCAGCGTGATCGTGCCGTCAGTCGGCTGCAGGAACTTGGTCAGCAGGTTGAACACCGTCGTCTTGCCGGCGCCGTTCGGGCCGATCAGCGCATGCACGCGCGCATGGTGGACGTCGAGATTGACGTTGTTGACGGCCGTGAAGCCGCCAAAGTCACGGCGCAGGCCGCGGGCGGAAAGAACCACCCGCGGCGCGCCATTCGGTTCGTGAACCGGTGCGCCCATTGCGTTACGACTTCACGAGGTCGCAGCCGCTCTTGGCCGGATCGATGAAGGCTTCGGCACCCGGAATGGTGGCGAGCACCTTGAAATAGTCCCAGGGTTCCTTGCTTTCCTCCGGCTTCTTCACTTCGAGCAGATACATGTCGTGGATCATGCGGCCGTTCTCGGCGACCTTGCCGTTTTCGGCAAAGACGTCGTTGACCGGCAGTGCGCGCAGTTCCTTGGCAACCGCGTCGGCATCGTCGGTGCCTGCCTTTTCGATCGCCTTCAGATAGGAGAGCACGGCCGAATAGGTGCCGGCATGCACCATGTTCGGCATCTTGCCGGTGCGCTCCATGAAGCGCTTGCCGAACTTGGCGCTTTCCTCGTTGCGGTTCCAGTAGAAGCCTTCGGTGAGCGTCAGGCCTTGGGCTGCTTCGAGGCCGAGACCGTGCACTTCGGCAAGCGTAAACAGCAGCGCCGCCAGGCGCTGGCCGCCCTGGACGATGCCGAATTCGGCCGCCTGCTTGATGGCGTTCGAGGTGTCGAGACCGGCATTGGCAAGGCCGATCACCTTGGCGCCGGAGGATTGCGCCTGCAGCAGGAACGAGGAGAAGTCCGTGCTCGCCAGCGGATGACGGACGGAGCCGACGACAGTGCCACCGTTTTCCTTGACGTAGTTGCCGGTGTTTTCCTCGAGTGAATAGCCGAAGGCATAGTCGGCTGTCAGGAAGAACCAGCTGTCGCCGCCCTGCTTGACGAGCGCGCCGCCGGTGCCGACGGCAAGCGCATGCGTGTCATAGGCCCAGTGGAAGCCATAGGGCGAGCACTGCTTGCCGGTGAGCTCGGTGGTCGCAGCGCCGGTGTTGATGGTGATCTTCTTCTTTTCCTTCGACAGCGCCTGCACGGCAAGGCCGACCGAAGAGCTGGTGAGCTCCATGATGCTGTCGACCTGCTCGGTATCGTACCATTGACGGGCGATGTTGGAGGCGATGTCGGCCTTGTTCTGGTGGTCGGCGGTAATCACTTCCACCGGTACGCCGAGCACCTTGCCACCAAAATCCTCGACCGCCATCAAGGCTGCCTCGTAGGAGGACTTGCCGCCGAAGTCGGCGTAGACGCCGGACTGGTCGTTGAGGATGCCGATCTTGACCCTGCCGTCGGATGCGTCGGCGAAAGCAGCGGTGCTGCCGGCGAGCATTGCGGCGAGCGTTGCGATCAGTTTCTTCGTCATCATGTCCTCCTCCAGGGTTTCGAACCGACACGAAACAAAGCGCGCAAAAGCACACCGCTTCCGCCACGCTGTTCAGCGATGCCGGATCGTTTATTTCGTTCTGTTCATATTTGGCCAGACATGCTCCTCAGATGTCGGCTCTGTCCGTTACAATCCGGAAAAAAACGCTTGGATGCAAGCGCCGACGACCGTAAATTGCAAACAGGATCTGTTCATTTTCGAACAGATGGGAGCGATCATGAATCCGAATTTCACCTGGGACGATCTGCAGTTCTTTCTGGCGGTCGCCCGCACCGGGCAATTGTCGACGGCGGCGCGGCGGCTCAGAACCAGTCATGCCACCGTGTCCCGGCGGATCGACCGGCTGGAGTTTGCGCTGAAGGTCAAGCTGTTCGAGCGCAATCCGCGCGGCTACGTCCTGACCGGCATGGGGCAGCGTTTTGTCGAGACTGCCGAGCGCATCGAGCGCGAGACTGAGCAATTGCAGCTCGACATCAATGACGGCCTGACGGCCCAACGTGGTGTCGTCCGACTGAGCACGCTCGAAGGCTTCGGCAACTTCTTCCTTGCCGACCGGTTGGCGAGCTTTGCTTCAAGTTACCCGAACGTCTCGCTGGAACTGGTGGCGATCCAGCAGATCATGTCGCTGTCGCGGAAGGAAGCGGATATCCAGGTGGCGCTGACGGCGCCGAAGGCCGGGCCCTATCACTCCGAGGTGCTGACCCCCTATACGCTGCACGTCTATGGCGCGCGCAGCTATCTTGCCAAGCATGCGCCGATCACCAGCCGCAACGATCTCGCGGCGCACCGCTTCGTCGGCTACATCGAGGACATGATCTTCGCACCCGGCCTCGATTATCTCGGCGAGTTGCAGCCGGGGCTGCGCGCGCATTTCCAGAGCTCGAGCATTCTGACCCAGTTGAAGGCCGTGCGGCAGGGGCTCGGTCTTTGCGTGCTGCCGCACTTCATGGCGCGGGAGGAGCCGGATCTCGAAATTGTCCTTCCCGAAGAGATCGAACTCAAGCGTACCTACTGGATGGTTTGTCATCGCGACCTGGTCGCGGTGCCGCGGGTAAGGGCGGTGAGAGAGTTTCTGCTGCAGACGGTGGGGGAGAGCCGGGGCTATTTCACCCGCGAGGCGACGCCGTTGGCGGTGGGTGGGCGGCGCGTGTCGCGACCGTGATTTGCACGGGATGGTGCCGTGTTCGTGCTGGAAGAGGCAAAGCGGGTGATTTGCGGCGCAAAAGCCCCGCTTTTCCGGATCCTTAAATCTGCCGATTTTATCAACAGTCGAAAAACATATTTGTAATCAACATGTTGTCGTTTTTTGAAGGTTTTTTGAAGATCGCTGTTGACGTGTCGGAGGTGAGGGGTCTATAAGCCCGATCACTGACGAGGGCGGCGGCGCTGCTGGCGACGACGACCTTCGCTCTAGAGTTTCCTGGTTGGC